>CAYNYE010000077.1:0-5282 GCA_964401345.1 uncultured Candidatus Planktophila sp. | reverse complement strand
ACCACTGCGCCTACATATGGAGCTTGGAAAACGCGGAAAGGAGTATTTGCAAAGAAAGCGGTTAGGTCAACGAGCTCATTACCAAATCGAAGATCTGGCTTATCAGAACCATAATGTGTCATCGCATCTGCATATGTCATTCGCTTCAACGGAAGAGGAATGTCGTAATTGACCGCTTCCTTCCATACGCGAGCAACAATTTTTTCTGCAACTGCAAGAATGTCTTCTTGGTCTATGAATGACATTTCAATATCGAGTTGAGTGAACTCTGGTTGGCGATCAGCACGGAAATCCTCATCGCGGAAACAACGTGCGATTTGATAATACTTCTCCATACCTGCAACCATCAGCAACTGCTTAAAGAGCTGCGGCGATTGGGGTAGTGCGTACCAAGATCCTGGTTGCAAACGTACTGGAACTAAAAAGTCACGTGCGCCTTCTGGTGTCGAGCGGGTTAAGTATGGGGTTTCAATCTCGAGAAAGTTTTCATCTTCCATGACCCGGCGGATAGTTGAGGTCACCTTTGAGCGCAGGCGCAAATTGTGAGCTGGCTTTTCGCGACGAAGATCTAAATATCGGTAACGTAATCGAACCTCTTCATTGATTTCGGTGTCATCACCGCTATCAACCGGGAACGGAAGAGGTGCTGCCTCTGAAAGAACAACAACGGTGTCCCCCATAATCTCAATCTCACCAGTGGCGATGTTTGAGTTCTCATTGCCCGCTGGTCGAGCTACAACCTCTCCCGTAATGAGTAGGCACCATTCAGCGCGAAGAGAGCCTGCAACCTTTTCATCTCGGATGACAACCTGAACTGAACCTGAAGCGTCACGAAGATCGATAAACGCTACGCCACCATGATCACGACGGCGGGATACCCAACCGGCAAGAGTGACAGTCTGTCCTGCATGAGACTTACGCAGTGAACCAGCTTCATGGGTACGTAACATTATTTACTTCCTAATTCTACTTTTCGAGAGCTTCGAACAATGAGTCAATCTTAACCGAGGTTGAGGCGCCAGTTTTCATCTCCTTCAACTCAACCGTTCCGCTTGAAATCTCTGAATCACCAATAACAATGACATAGGTGGCGCCGCTCTTGTCGGCCCCCTTCATGGCTCCTTTGAGAGCTCGATCTCCAAAGGCGATTTCGACCGTTTTTCCCTTTGAGCGAAGTGATGAGGCCAATGTCAATGCTTGAACTTTGGCTGCTTCGCCAAGCGGAATAATGAAGAGATCGGAAACAAATGCATCGGGACGAATTACCCCTTCAGCCTCCGCTGCCAGTAACGCGCGATCAACACCGAGACCAAATCCGATTCCAGAAAGGGATTGACCGCCAAGTTGCTCCATCAATCCGTCGTATCGTCCTCCGCCACCAATTCCGGATTGAGCGCCTAGTAATTCATGAACAAATTCAAAAGTTGTTCCGGTGTAGTAATCCAATCCGCGAACCATTCGAGGGTTTAAAACATAAGAAATATTAAGTGCATCTAAATATGAAATTACCTGATTGAAATGTTCGCGAGACTCGCTGGTCAAGTAATCTATGAGCAATGGAGCTTTTTCCATCGCTTTCTTCATCTCTTCACGCTTGTCATCAAAAAGTCGTAATGGATTGATAGTTGCTCGTGCAGCGGTTGCTTCATCAAGATCCAAAGTGGCGATGAATTTGAGCAGATCAACTCTGTGAGCGGCTCGTGATTGAGCATCGCCTAATGAGGTCAGCTCTAATCGATACTTCTTAAGACCTAGTGCTTTGAAGCCCGCGTCGGCTATTGCAATAACTTCTGCATCGATCGCCGGATCATCTAGCCCGATAGCTTCGATTCCTACTTGGTAAAACTGTCGGTAGCGACCTGCTTGAGGGCGCTCTGCTCTAAAAAATTGACCCGAGTACCAAACTTTGACTGGAAGCTGGCCGCGATCTAAGCCATGTTCAATGACCGAACGCATTACTCCAGCTGTACCTTCGGGACGCAAAGTTATTGAACGACCACCTCTGTCTTCAAAGGTGTACATCTCCTTTGATACAACATCAGTAGATTCTCCGACTCCGCGTTTAAACAAATCGGTATCTTCAAAGACAGGTAGTTCAATTAGCTGGTAACCCGCTTTATTTGCAGGAGCAATTAATGAGTCACGAACAAATTCAAACGCACTTGAACGTGGTGGGGTGTATTCACTTACACCCTTAGGCGCGGAAATCTTTTGTTGAGCCATCAGTAACGTCCCACCAAACTCTTAAGATAAGGATTGTTCTTCTTTTCATATGACATCGTAGTTTCTGGCCCATGACCCGGAAGCACCTTGAGATGATCCGCTAACGGCACCACCTTTTTTCGGAGGGTTTCTTCCATATCTTTGGCTGAACCTGTGGGTAAATCTGTCCGTCCAATCGAACCAGCAAAGAGCACATCCCCGCTGATCAATACCTCATCCGAAATCTCAAACATCAATGAGCCGCGAGTGTGTCCAGGAGCATGAATCGCCCTGAATGTGAGACCGATTAGATCAATCACTTCCCCGTTGCGCAGTTCTTTTACTTCAATCGGTTCACTAAAGCTCATTCCTGAAAGTGTCGCAGCAAACTCTTCACCATGAAGTTTTTCCGGTGAACCGAGAAAAGGTCGATCTTCACTGTGGATGTATGCCGGAATTGAATAACCATCTGCAATAGGCTGGATTGAAAAGGTGTGATCGAGGTGTCCATGGGTGGCAATAATTGCTACAGGTTTAAGGTTGTGCTTACGCAGTAGATCCTCTAACTGTCCTGAAACATCTGGCATTCCAGGATCGATTACAACGCATTCGCTGTCGCGATTGGGTGCAATGACCCAGCAGTTGGTGGCAAACATAGGGGCGGCGAAGGAGTCAATAAGCACCGACAGACCCCCTCATGCACGCTCAATTGAGGCTCGATTGACGCTCGAACCATGAGACAGGGTACCTTTTGACCTATCAATCCACACTCGACCCACGCTTAGAGGATGTAAATCTTCTCTACATCGCACTCACATATAGCGAGCCTCACACCGAGGTAACGCGCTGAAAGGATCACACTCATGACAGATATGAATTTCCCACACCAGGCTAGCGCGGCAAGTGCGTTAATTGGAGATCCTTCGGCTTTTGGTCGAGTAGCAGATGATGGAACGGTTTTTGTCAGAACACCTCAAGGTGAAAAGGCTGTTGGTTCGTACCCTGGAAAGAGTCCAGAAGAGGCGCTCGCCTACTTTGTTCGCAAATTTGAAGTCCTAGCCGGTGAAGTTGCACTACTTGCTGCACGCATCAAGAGCGGTGCAATGGTTCCTTCTGATGCATATGCAGCGGTCAAGAAGTTGCGCGAGCAGGTCAAGGAGCTCAACGGCGTTGGCAATCTCGAAGCTCTTGCTGCATCAGTTGAACAAATCGAGCCTTTGATCGAAGGACATCGCGAAGCTTACGAGGCAAAGAAGGCAGCGGAGACCGCTGCAAAGGCTGCACGTCGTGAGCAAATAATTGTTGAAAAAGAAAAGATTGTTGCTGAAGCGGAATCACTCGCGCTATCTGAAAGCTGGAAAGCTACTGGCGACCGTCTCAAGGTTCTGTTAGATGAATGGAAGGCTGCTCCTCGCCTAGATAAGAAGGCCGATGCAGAATTATGGAAGCGTTTTTCTTCATCACGAAATAAGTTTGATAAGCGTCGTCGCACCCACTTTGCATCCCTTGAGGCAACCCAGTCGGTTGTTGCAGATGCCAAGAAGAAAATTGTTGAAGAGGCTGAAAAGCTTGCAACTTCGACTGAATGGGTTCCAACTGCTAAGCGCTTCAAGGTTCTTATGGATCAGTGGAAGGCAGCTGGTCGCGGTAAGAAGAATGATGATACAAAGTTGTGGAACCGATTCAAGGCAGCGCAAGATCAATTCTTCACGGCAAAGAACGCTGACCTAGAAAAGCGCGATGTAACAATGGCTGCTAACTTGGTCAAGCGTGAAGAGCTTCTTCCAAAGATTGAAGCCCTGCTTCCCATTACTGATGTAAAGGAAGCGCGCAAAGCCCTTAATGAACACCTTCGTTCGTGGGAGAAAATCGGCATGACTCATCGCGATAAGCGCGCAGTACTGGATGCTCGCGTGGCTGCCGTTGAATCTGCGATCAAGGAAGCGGAAGCCGAAATCTGGCGCAAGACTGATCCAGCCGCAAAGAAGCGTGCCCAAGAAGTTGTTGCGCAATTAACTGAATCAATTGCCAATTATGAAAAGGCAGCAGCCAAGTTTGCAGCTAGTGGAAATACTAAGAAGGCAACTGAAGCATCTGAGTCTGCGGCTGCTCGTAAGGTGTGGCTTGCTGAAGCTGAAAAGGGTCTTGCTGAATTTAACTAACAGTTAATTGTTAGTGGTTCTGTAAACATCGTAAACACCTTCAATTCCGCGCACCGCTGCCAAAACCGCATCTAAATGCGTTGCATCCGCCATCTCGAAGGTGAAGCGTGAGAAAGCGGTTCGATCCTTCGATGTGCTTACCGCTGCGCTCAAGATATTTACATGTTGTTCTGACAATGTGCGTGTGACATCAGCCAATAGCGAGGCACGATCAAGTGCCTCAACTTGGATATTCACCAAAAAGATAGATGCAGCGCCAGTTCGCCACTTAACATTTACAACACGGTCTGACTGGTGTTTCTGCAGATCTGATGCGTTAGTGCAGTCGGATCTATGAATCGAAACTCCGCTCCCCTTTGTAATGAAACCCATAATCACATCTCCTGGTACGGGAGTACAGCAACGAGCAAGCTTCACCAAAACATCATCAGTACCTTCAACATCTACCGCGTTGCTTGAACGCCGAGTTGATGGTGTCCTGTTAGGTAGAACTTCCATAGTCGGTTCAGGATGTGAATCTTCGGCGCCCATCGAGGCAACTAACTTGTCGATGATTGATGCAGCAGATACATGACCGTCACCTACAGCTGAATACAAACCTTCTATATCGGAGTAACGAAGGTCGTGTGCAAGTTCAAGTAAAGAATGTCCTGCAAAGATCTTCTGCAGCGGAAGCCCTGCTTTACGCATCTGACGAGCAATTGACTCACGCCCAGCATCGATCGCCTCTTCTCTGCGTTCTTTACTGAACCAAGCCTTAATCTTTGAACGCGCGCGTGGACTCTTTACAAAGTTGAGCCAATCACGACTTGGTCCTGCTGATTCACTCTTGTTTGTAACGATTTCAACAACGTCCCCGTTGTTGGGACGTGGATCGGGCGGAACCAATCGACCATTTACCTTTGCACCCGCACACCG
>CAYNYE010000076.1:0-5286 GCA_964401345.1 uncultured Candidatus Planktophila sp. | reverse complement strand
TCAGCGGTGGCGGAAAAGAAGTTATCTCAATCGGGGAAAAGTGTTTGCTTGGTGCTAATTCAGGTTTAGGAATTTCACTCGGTGATAACTGCGTGATTGAAGCAGGAACTTACATAACCGCTGCGGCAAAGGTTAAGTTGCCCGATGGTGAAGTTGTTAAAGCTGGAACTCTTTCTGGAGCAAGCAACTTACTATTCCGCAGAAACTCTTTGGATGGCTCTCTTGAAGTTGTTTTACGGACTGGGACTTGGGGTGGGCTCAACAGCATTCTGCACGCCAACTAAATCAAAGTAGGCAGATGGAATTCTTGTTCGGCTTCTGAAAGTTTCTCCACGCAATGTTTTTTGAACTCCAGCACTAGATGTTGCTCTTATTGTTCCCACTGTCCCGCTTAGATTTCTTGAAAGTATTTCTAGGGTCACAACATCTGGCAAAGCAAAAGCCAGCGCCACTGAAGCTTGCGGTATTGATCGCTTCCAACTAAAAAAGTTTGGATTGATCTTCGGATCCTGGCTACCTGGATCGGCAACGATGTGGGTGTAACTACGTTCACTTCCCCAAGCGTTCAATGCGGTCTCGGTGAGACCTCCAGTGGAGCTTCCAAAGTAGGCGGCAATCGGAAGATTATTTTGTGTAAGGGTTAAACCTGCGGTATTTGTTACCGCGGCCTTCCAAAACTTTCCCCAACCTTTTTCCATCTCTTTGGCGTAACCAAGAAACTTTTGATCTGAAATCTCTCCGTAAAGATCGCAATCACAGCCAGATCGATAAATTCCTGCTTTATTGAGTGCATATGTGCGTGAAGCGATCGCTTGAGCTTCTAGCGCTGCAGCCGGCCACGAGGAAGGAACCTCACTAATCCCCCACAAATACTCATCAGCTAATCGAACTGAGTTCGTGATTTCAATTCGGTAGCCCAAGGTGGATGCCTTCACCGCTCTAAATTGCATCTGTCCATATCTATACCGAGAAGTTAATGATGAATGGGTAAGAGAAACAACACCTTCAACTCCGGGTGCATAACGTGTTCCACTCCACCGAACTGTGAAAACTCTATTTCTTGGCAAGCTGGTGATCTTTTTTCCTACGACAACGCTAGGAACAACCGTTGAACCTAAAATTGAAAAGGTTAAAGAGCTTTTGACCGGGACAACAGCAAGTGGAATCTGATCTTGGGCATCCCCGATATCCCCACTAAATATTTGCAGAGTTGCATCTGGTGTTGAGGTTGCGATTCTTGCCGTACTCAACAAATGTCCAATGTTGACTCTGAGAATCTTTGAATCATCCATCGGTTGGATCACGACATCTTTATAGTAATAATTCAATATTGCAGTTGCGGTTTCTCCAGCCAGCGCCTTTGAACGTGCGCCAATTTGGCTTAATCCAACACCATGACCGTACCCAGCACCTGTTATGGCAAACTCAGTTGGAACATCTACCGCAGTTGCTTGAGGTGGAGCAACAAAAGCAAAAGCCAGAAGCAAAACTAAAGGCTTAAACATCCTCATCAATTGCTGCACTCTTTCCAAGATGTAAAAACTCTTGATAAGCATCGATTACTTGATTTGGTTCTCCGCGTTGAATCAACTTGCCCTTATGTAACCAAGCAACATCGTTACAAGTATCGCGCAGGGTCTGCATCGCATGGCTAACCAAAATCAAAGCACGATCATCGCTGCGTAACTCTTTAACTCGATTAAGACTCTTTTCCTTAAACTTTGCATCGCCTGTGCTGAGGGCTTCATCGATGATCAAAATATCTGGACGGACAGTTGCCGCGACTGAAAAGGCAAGGCGTGCATACATTCCAGATGAGTAAGTACGCATTGGTGCATCGATAGCATCGCCAAGTTCAGAAAAATCAGCAATTTCGTCGAAGTGACCCTCAATCTCTTCGCGTGACATTCCTGCAGCTAATCCACCTAAATAGACGTTATCCCGCCCAGACATCGATGGATTGAAGCCAACACCGAGGGCTAGCAAAGTACTTACCGATCCGTACACCTCGATACGACCTTGTGTTGGAGGCAGAATTCCTGCAACGCAACGCATCAGAGATGATTTGCCCGCACCATTTGTTCCGATAACGCCCAGAACTTGGCCGTATTCAACATCAAGATTTACATCATCAAGTGCACGGACAACGCGTGTTTGTTTTCCACCACGACCAAGAGCTTTGACGCGCGCCTTTAAGGTAGGTCTGCGATCAATTGCAGTTGTGTAGGTCAGGCCAACATTTCTAATTGAAACTGCTAGCTCATTTGTCTTATGAAGGTTAGAGGCGGACAGCGAACTCACGCTCCCTCGACAAGAAGAAATAAGTACCGATGACGAAAATTCCAGCCGCCCACGCTAATCCCTGAAGCATGCTCGATGTTTGTGGAACTTCTCCATGCACTAGGGCACGTGACCATGAGTCCAAGATAGGGAACAGCGGATTAATTACTTGCAATGCTTTTAGATTTGGATTTAGCGCAGAAGCTTCATACAAGATTGGCGACAGGTATAAAAGGGTTCGCGTTAAATACGGCAAGAAGCTTGCAATGTCGCGGAAGTACACATTGATACAAGAGATCGTAATTGCAAGACCCAAAGCCAGAAATACGCTGATCATCAAGACTGGAATCGCCCACAACATTTCGATTGAAAACTTTGAGCCGACGATCGCTTTGATGACCAAGAAAACAATTAATGTCGGAATGAATTTAAAGATTGCAATAACTACCGCCGAGATTGGCAACATAACTCTTGGAAAAGCTGTATTCAGAATTAAGCGCTGACCTGCGGTAATTGATTTAACTCCGCCTGTCAGTGAGTTAGCAATCAGATAAAAAAGGAAAAGCGTTGCAGTCAGGTGCACGTAGCGAGCGCTATCTGTTGAGCCGCCAATAATGACGATCAAGATGAAGTACACACCTGAAAGCAAGAGCGGGTTTAGCACCAGCCACAATTGGCCGAAAACTGAATCAAAATGCTGCTCACGTAGCTCTGATTTTGAGTATTCCGAGATAAAGGTTCGTCGAGACCACAGGGATTTCCAGTATTTACCGAGCTTAGGCAGACCTGCCCTAAATGGCTCGTATACCTGCAGTGGAGTGCTCACGGATGCAAGGTTACCGCAGGGGCCAGTGACTTCGGCGATGTGAGAAATCCAAGCCCCCATGAAATATGCATAGTGAGCAAGATAGTTGGCAAGCAAACAATCTCACCCACGCTCTTACCAATCATTATTGAAGCTCCCAGGATAAACACTGAATAAACGAGTGCTGGAATAAAGAAAAATGAGCTAACTGCAGCACCCAAAAGGATGGAAAGCGAAGTCGCTACCACCGTAAATGGTGGTGCGAGATATCTGTAATTAATTGTTCCTTGATGTCTGCGCGAAACAACTCGTCTCCAACGACCATATTCGAAATACTGTTTTGCAAGCGCTTTAACTGTTGATCGCGGGCGGTATGTAACAGTCAATCGTGGATCAAAGTAAATAACGCCGCCATTTTCACGAAGGCGGAAATTTAACTCCCAATCCTGTGCGCGAGTAAATCTCTCGTCAAAACCACCAACAGCTAGAAGAGCTTCTTTTCTAAAACATCCTAAGTAAACGGTGTCCGATTCTCCGGCGCCTCCACCTGTATGAAAGCGAGATGCGCCGACTCCGAGCGGGCTTCGCATTGCACGAGCGACAGATCTTTCAAATAGAGAAACACCTTCGGCGGCCATAACTCCGCCGACATTAACCGCGCCGGTTTGAGAAAGAATCTCAAAAGCTGTTTCACAGTAATCCTTGGGGATCTGAGAATGCCCATCTACGCGGACAATGATGGAATATCGAGACGCTGCGATTGCACGGTTTAATCCTGCAGCGGTTCTTCCCGTTGGATTTTCCACAACAACGACCCGCGAATCCTTTGAGGCAAGGGAGTTGGCGATCTGCATGGTTGCATCCTGTGAAGGACCCACAGCAAGGATTACTTCGATCTCACCAGAAAAATTCTGAGACAAGATTGAATTCACAGAATCCTCTAAATACTTCTCCTCATTGAGGACCGGGAGGATGACCGAAATCTCTCGCTTCGGTGAGCCATATAACGTGTTCGCTGATGTCGACATAACGCGTACACGCTATCGCTCAAGTACTCTCTGACAGTGAAATCAACGCGGGCAATTCGGATTATTACCTCACTATCTGTGGGAGTAGTACTTATTTCCGCCTTTTCCTGGCTAGGTCTGGGGCAAGTCAGCGGTGCTATCGACCGCATCGATGCATTTGGGTCACTATCGTCGCGACCAGATAAGCCAAATAAAGCCCTTAACTATTTATTGGTTGGTTCAGATACACGTGAAGGTTTAACCAAAGAGCAGATGAAGTTGCTGCGCGTCGGAAGCACAAAGACCGCGGCAGGCTCACGTTCAGACACAATGCTCATGGTTCACATCTCCAAGGCACGTGACAAAGCAACAATCATTTCAATCCCACGAGATTCTTTGGTGACAATTCCTGAACACCCATCATCATTAGATAAAACACGAATCGTTCCGGCAGCTAAGGGAAAAATTAACGCCGCATTTGCATGGGGCGGTGCGCCGCTGTTGATTGAAACTATTGAAAACGAAACCGGAATTCGTATTGATCACTACATAGAAATAGGTTTTGCTGGTTTTGCCGGAATGGTTGATGCACTTGGCGGAATTGAAGTGTGTACAAAGCGCGACATTGATGATCCAGGTAGTCACTTGGTTTTACCTGCAGGTGTTCACACACTCAACGGCGTTGAAGCGTTGAAGTATGTTCGAACACGTGACTTTGATGGCATGGGCGATCTGGGTCGTATGCAACGTCAACAACAGTTCATGAGCGCTGTTCTTCGCAAGGTGACGAGTACCGGAGTTCTGCTCAACCCAGTCAAGCTTGTTAACTTCTTTAATGCAGCGATCGCAACAGTGAAAACTGACTCTGAACTCAACAAGAGCGATCTGTTGACCCTTGCCAAGCAAATGAAGAATCTCTCATCAAGCAATGTTCGAACCCTGACAATTCCTTTGGGAAATGCCAATGCACGTGTACCTGGACTTGGATCCGTTGTGACATGGGACTCTGAGCTTGCTCCAGAACTATTTAATCGAATTCGTGAGGATTTACCGCTTACAGATGAAGTAACCCCTACTCCTTCTGCTTCATCCTCAACTACAGCCAAACCAACTGTGATCGATAAATTCAAGACTCGTACCGCTGATGAAAATCCTTGCGGGGCTCTGAAGTAAACTCTCCCGCATGACTTTAAC
>CAYNYE010000075.1:1857-5309 GCA_964401345.1 uncultured Candidatus Planktophila sp. | reverse complement strand
TTGCTCTAGATCAAGGCTTCCACGCATCATTTATGCCAAAGCCATTTACCGATCATCCAGGCAGTGGAATGCACACACACGTTTCTTTATTCAAGGGTGAAGAGAATGCCTTCTTTGATTCTTCAGCTGAATTCAATCTATCGGCTGTAGGACGTAGCTTTATCGCTGGACTCATTAAGCACGCTCCTGAAATCACAGCGGTTACAAATCAATGGGTTAATTCTTATAAGCGTTTACATGGCGGGGGAGAAGCACCAGCTTTTGCTAACTGGGGTCAAAGCGATCGCGGCGCCCTTGTTCGTGTACCGATGTACAAGCCAAAGAAAGAAAACTCAACACGTATCGAATTCCGCTCACCAGACACTGCATGTAATCCATATCTTGCCTATGCGGTAATGCTTGCGGCTGGTCTTAAGGGAGTCGAGGAAAAGTACATACTTGAGGATTCCAAGAATCCAGTTGCACTTCCATCAAACCTCAACGAAGCAATTATCGCGATGGAGAAGAGCGATTTAGTTCGTGAAACTTTAGGTGAGCATGTATTTGAATATGTACTGCGCAATAAGCGTGCTGAATGGCTGGAATACAGCCGTCAGGTAAGTGCATTTGAACTCGATCGTTACTTGCCAGTCCTTTAAGACAGGCGTTACCCTTAGCCATGATCAACCGCAGCCTCCTCCTTAGCTGCCGTGGCGGGGCCAAATAACCGGTCCCCTCGCCGCGGGGTTTGTCGTACCGGTTCACCCATGACAAAGCCCGCCCATTAAATACAAGGAGCACGAAATGAACTTTCCTCACCAAGTACCGTCAAAGATGCCTGTGCATCGTTATGCGCCATTTCATCCGATAGATCTTGCAGATCGCACCTGGCCTAATAAGAAGATCACCCAAGCGCCTAAGTGGTGTTCGGTAGATCTTCGCGATGGAAATCAAGCTCTTATCGATCCAATGGATACGCCACGCAAGTTGGCTATGTTCAAGTTGCTTGTTGCTATGGGTTACAAGGAAATTGAAGTTGGCTTTCCAAGTGCAAGCCAAACTGATTTTGATTTTGTACGCAAGATTATTGAAGAGAACCTAATCCCAGATGATGTTGTTATCCAGGTCTTAACCCAGGCACGCGAATCTTTGATTATTCGCACCTTCGAAGCGATCAAGGGTTCCAAGCAGGCAATTGTTCACCTATACAACTC
Source organism: uncultured Candidatus Planktophila sp. (assembly GCA_964401345.1). Lineage (GTDB taxonomy): Bacteria > Actinomycetota > Actinomycetes > Nanopelagicales > Nanopelagicaceae > Planktophila. The sequence goes on along the minus strand of CAYNYE010000075.1, from coordinate 4,116 downwards.
AACCTCTACCTTGCAGCGCCGAGTTGTGTTTGGTCTTGATAAAGAGGGCATCAAGAAGATTGCAACTGATGCAGCTCAAATCTGTTTAGACCTGATGGCAACAGTTCCTGAAACCAAGGTTTCATTTGAGTACTCACCTGAGTCATACACGGGCACTGAGCTTGAGTTTGCAGTTGAAGTTTGTAACGCGGTTAATGATGTGTGGAAGCCAACACCGCAATGGAAGACGATCATGAACCTTCCTGCAACCGTTGAATTAGCGATGCCAAATGTGTACGCAGATTCAATCGAGTGGATGTGTCGCAACCTCAATAATCGCGAGAGCGTAATTGTTTCGCTGCACCCTCACAATGATCGAGGCACAGGAGTTGCTGCAGCAGAGCTTGGCTACCTAGCAGGGGCAGATCGCATCGAAGGAACCCTTTTTGGAAATGGTGAGCGCACCGGAAATGTTTGCCTTGTAACCCTTGGCCTCAACATGGTCACACATGGAATCGATCCTCATATTGATTTCTCAAATATTGATGAGGTTCGACGCACCGTTGAATATGCAAATCAATTGCGTGTACCCGAGCGTCACCCATACGGTGGAGATCTTGTATTTACAGCTTTTTCTGGCTCACACCAGGATGCAATTAAGAAGGGCTTTGATCACTTAGCGCGTGATGCACAAGCTGCAGGCAAAGAGGTTCGTGATCACACCTGGGCTATTCCTTATCTACCTATTGATCCATTAGATATTGGTCGTTCATATGAAGCGGTGATCCGCGTGAACTCACAATCAGGTAAGGGCGGAGTTGCTTACCTCATGAAGAACGAGCATCACCTTGATTTACCTCGACGTTTGCAAATTGAATTTTCTAAGAATGTTCAGGCAAAGACCGATGCCGAAGGTGGCGAGGTAAGTTCTGAAGATCTATGGAACATCTTTGAAGATGAGTACTTGCCGACAGATGGTGCTCCTTGGGGTCGTTTCCGACTCAAGGGATTGTCACAAAGTTCTGTTCTTGGTGAAGATGTTCATCTTTCAGTTTCATTAACAGATCGCGGTCAGCTTCAAGAGCTCAAGGGTCAAGGCAATGGACCAATCGCCGCCTTCTGCAATATTTTGCAGGCATATGGAGTTGATGTTCGAGTTCTCGATTACTTCGAGCATGCTCTCTCTGCAGGTGGAGATGCTTCAGCTGCGGCCTATCTTGAGTGCGCTATCGATGGCGATGTCTTCTGGGGCGTCGGAATCGATCCAAACACCACAACCGCCTCATTAAAGGCTGTCGTGTCTGCGATAAACCGCGCAATTCGTTAATACACGCACTACCTTTACCCGTATGAGTTTGTACCGGGATGAGGCAATCGTCCTGCGCACCCAAAAACTAGGTGAAGCCGATCGCATCATCACCATGCTTACTCGCGATCATGGTCGAATCCGTGGTGTGGCAAAAGGCGTGCGCCGTACTAAATCTAAGTTTGGTGCACGGTTAGAACCTGGCAGCCATGTTGATATCCAGTTGTACACCGGAAAAACCTTTGACACCGTTACACAAGTCGAAGCATTAATGAATTACGGAGAAGCGTTAACCGAGGATTACCAGCGCTGGACTATTGCCGCTGCGATCTTGGAAGCTGCAGAACGATTTACAAGTCAAGAAAATGAACCCGCCTTACAAGAGTTTCAATTAGTTGTGGGCGGAATGAAAGCCCTGGCTGAAAATCGTTACGAACCCTTGTTGATTCTGGATGCATTTCTCTTAAGGTCCTTAGCTGTTGCAGGGTATGCGCCATCGATGACGATCTGTTCTCGATGTGAAAAACCTGGACCACACAGATACTTCTCATTAGTAGGTGGTGGATCGGTCTGTGCCGATTGCAGACCATCAGCATGTGCAACCCCTGCACCTGAAACGCTAGAACTAATGGGTGCATTACTAAGCAGCGACTGGGATGTTGCAACCGCCAGTGAAGGAAAGTATCGCCGTGAGGCTAGTGGTTTGATCGCAGCGTATTTACAATGGCACCTAGAGCGTGGATTGCGCTCTTTACCAATGGTGGAGCGGGTATGACAATCAAGATTCCTCATCACGTTGCAATCGTTATGGATGGCAATGGTCGTTGGGCACAGCAAAAAGGTTTACCGCGCACCGCAGGTCATGAAGCCGGCGAGGCAGCCTTGTTTGATGTTGTAGAAGGTGCAATTGAATACGGCGTTAAAGAGATTAGTGCGTATGCCTTTTCAACTGAAAACTGGCGCCGCTCACCTGA
>CAYNYE010000075.1:0-1757 GCA_964401345.1 uncultured Candidatus Planktophila sp. | reverse complement strand
ATTAGCACTTCGAACAAATACCGAAGATCTCCGCGGTATGACCCACATCCCTAAATCCATGTTCCTCGGCCATGCTTTTGGCCCATTTTTCAATAGCCCCGCCTTCAATTTCAACGGTGTCGCCACAGCTCTTGCACACTAAATGGTGATGATGGGTGTCGCCACACAAACGGTAAATGGCTTCACCATCTTCACGGCGTAGCAAATCAACAATTTTGTCATCAACTAATGATTGCAAGGCACGATATACCGTTGTTAAACCAATCCCGTCGCCTTCTCTGCGCAGAATTTGATGGAGCTCTTGAGCGCTAGCAAAACCACCGGTTCGCTCAAGAACCGCGATCAATTTAAGATCTGATTTATTCATGCCCGTGATCTGAGTCCTCGTTATGAGTTTGCTCAAGGTGGACATCTTCGGACTCTGAATGCGAATGTGTATCGCCTGAATGTAAGTAAGCAACTAAGCCCCACATAATCAATACACCAGAAATGGTTGCCACCATTGTCCATCGAGATGAGTGACGTGAATGTGCTTCAGGCAAGATGTGTGATGTTGCTAAATAGATAACGATTCCCGAGAATGCGGCGAGGTATAGAGCAATCAAGTTGTTGTTCAAAACCAAGGTGCTTCCAAGTGCAGCGCCTGACACACGGGCTAGTGCATCAACTCCAAGCAAACCGATGCTTTTCTTTCCCCACAGACCAGATTTGATCATGAAAGAAACGGTGTTGAGGCCATCGCTAAATGCGTGAACAAGAAGCGCGATGAATACTGCAAGACCTAAATCTGAGCTAACTTTGAAGGCAACGCCAAGTGCAAGGCCATCTAGGAAAACATGGCCGCCCATTGCTATTGCGCCAAAGGCTCCGGTGAAGTTATGCGAGTGTTCGTGGTCATGTCCGTAATCTGATTCCGCAGGTTCATGTGAACCAAAGATTCGCTCATAGAAGTGAAGTAAAAGAAATCCACCAATCAAAGCGATTGAAACAACCGGTGCATGCAGAAACTCTTGAGTTCCAAGTTCAAAGACTTCGGGAAGAAGATCAAAGGCAACAAGACCTAGAAGAAGACCAGCTGATAAACCCAGAACAAGATGAAGACGGTCCTTGGCCTTGAGGGCGAGGGCTCCACCAGCAAAGGTAGATATGGCGGTTAGGGCTGCGAGGATGATGGCTGTATTCATACCCAGACAGTATCAGAAAATGGAAATGATTATCATTTTCAAATATGAGCCGATACGCTCAGCCCATGCTCGCAATCGCCCGATTTTCCACCCCGCTGGCTGAGGCCTCTCACTTTGAGTCTCAACTGTCTGTGGCGCTAGAGGCCTTTTCTGCCTGTGCCGGCTTTGTCAGCGGAGAGTTTGGGCAAAACTTGGATGACCAAAGTTTGTGGTCTCTTGTCACTCATTGGGAAAACGTCGGCTCGTATCGTAGAGCTTTGAGCAATCTCAACGTCAAAATGAATGCGATCCCATTACTGGCACAGGCAATCGATGAGCCAGGTGCATATGAAAGGCCTTACTCAGAGTAAAATTCTCGTACGGAAGTAACACACGTTGCTTTTCGCCGACAGCCAGCCGGACGGAGATAAAAATGGCAACGGACCGTTTAGAAAACATCGTAGGACTAGCAAAGCGTCGTGGGTTTGTTTACCCATCATCAGAAATTTATGGCGGACTTCGCGCATCTTGGGATTACGGCCCACTTGGAGTCGAGCTCAAGAACAATGTAAAGCGTCAATGGTGGAAGTCCAT
>CAYNYE010000074.1:2508-5313 GCA_964401345.1 uncultured Candidatus Planktophila sp. | reverse complement strand
GAGTCACGCGACGTAGATCTACGTAGTAATCAGCCTCTTTACCGCTGGAAAGAATTACTTTTCCGTGCACAACCGCTTTGGTAAGGATCTGTTCTCTGAGTGTTTCACGTGAGTTCATGGGGGAACTGTACCGCGGGGCAAATATGGGTTTACTCTCAACACATGAACGCACAGAGGTTAGAAACCTCCCGTCTTTTGCATCGATTTGGCTTTGGGCCACGTCCAGGCGAGTACGCCCAAGCACTTCAAGATGGTGTTGCTGCAACCCGCACCAAAGTTTTAACTGTTCCAGCGGTTGATGCAGGTGCGGCAACTGTTGTTGAACCAGAGATCACCGATTTAGGTCCACGTCCAAAGCCAAATACAAAAGAGATTGTTCCTTTTTCAATCGCAATGCGTTTTCAAATCCAGCAGATGGTTATGTGGTGGCTAGATCGCATGGCGGTTAGCGATCATGGTTTAACGGAACGAATGACCTGGTTTTGGCATGGACATTGGGCAACATCGGTTCAGAAACTCAATTACGCGCTGCCGATGTTTAAGCAAAACAAAACTTTACGCACATACTGTCTTGGTAACTTTGCATCGATGACCAAGGCGATGCTCAATGATGGTGCGTTGCAATTTTGGTTGGATGGTCAGGACAACACAGTTAAAGCTCCTAATGAAAACTTAGGACGCGAATTAATGGAGTTGTTCACTTTAGGTGTGGGTCGATACAGCGAAGATGATGTGAAAAACATTTCTCGCACATTGACTGGATATCAAGTTGTTCGCAGCAATGGAAATGTAACGATCAATCAAAACCGCCGTGACAAGAATCCCGTTTCATTACTTGGAACAACTGCGGTGTTTACCGGCGACTCAGTTGCAGATTTCTTAGTTGCACGTGATGACAGCGCACAGTTTGTTGCAGAGCGTTTGTGGTACCGATTTATGTCAAGCACCGAAGATATGCCAGCAAGTTTTAGTGTGAAGAGTGCATTTGCTTCACGTGATATTTCTGCGGCGGTTGCTGCGATGGCTAATGATTCTGCGATGCGGGATGAAAAGTATGCGATGGTGAAATCACCGGTTGAATGGTTTATTTCGGCTTGTCGTGCACTTGAGCTGACGCCATCTCAGTTAAAGACGCCTGCTCAGTTGATTAACTACTTGGACAAGCTTGGCCAGGTCCCCTTTAGCCCGCCAAATGTGGGTGGTTGGCCTGCGGGAGAAGCCTGGCTTTCATCTGCGACTGCACAGTACCGAATCGCTTTTGCTACCTGGCTAATTAAGCAAAGTGATTTGCGTGCACTCAATGAGATTAAACCCGCATCACGAGTTTTAAAGAGCGCTGATTGGTTAGGTGTTGCGGAATGGAGTCCACGTACTCAAAGTGCACTGCGCTCATCAGTTAACGATCCAAAACAATTTGCTCTGCTTGCTTTGTGCAGTCCCGAATACATAGTGAGTGCATAGGAGACGATCATGGATACAGTAACCAGAAGAAAGTTTCTTAAGTTAACAACTGGCGCGGTTGCAGTTGGTGCTGCAGCTCCTTTGTTGAGTATCAATGAGATTGCACAAGCTGCGATTGATCGTCCACTACCTGCAGGAACTCCGATTTTGGTTGTTGTTACTTTGTATGGCGGCAATGATGGTTTAAACACCGTAGTTCCTTATACAGATCCAATTTATTACTCATCACGTCCAGATATTTCTTATAAAGCGGATCAAGTTTTGCCACTTGATGCTGAGCTTGCTTTAAATCCTGCGATGAAGGGTTTGAAAGGTTTGTGGGATCAAAAGAAGGTTGCGATTGTTCGTGGTGTTGGGTATCCAAATCCAGATCATTCACACTTTTCTTCAATGGCAAAGTGGCAGACCGCATCTCCAGCAAAACACATCAACACTGGATGGCTTGGTCGTTGGATAGATTCACAAAGCGAAGATCCAATGTTGGCTATTTCCTTGGGATCTGTACTTCCACCAATGTTTGCTGGTGCAAAACGCAGTGGTTCTGCGCTACCTCTAGGTGGTTTGGTTATTCCTAAGGGAACACTTGCAAATCAGTGTGCACAGTTATCTAAACCATCCAAACTAGATTCCAAGTTAATGGCGGCGGCGGCAACATCGATGCGCAACTTGTTTAGTGTTTCGAGCAATGTGCAGCCAGTGCTAAAGGCTCCCGCTCCAGTTGACCCAGATCTGCCTACAACCAATGGCGGAAACGCTGGCGGAGATAGCAATTTGGCCCAGCAATTGGATGTTGTCTCAAAGCTAATCGCAGCAGGTTCGCCCACCAAGGTATGGTCAGTGTCGCTAGGTGGATTTGATACCCACGCTAATGAAGCAAATGCGCAAGCAGAGTTATTGGGTGTTGTGTCAGATTCATTGACTCGATTCATGGGTCAATTGAAATCAACAACCCGAAGCAATGATGTAACGATCATGGTTTATAGCGAGTTTGGTCGCCGCGTGGTTGGCAATGGTTCGCAAGGAACGGATCATGGAACATCTGGACCGATGTTTGTTATTGGTAATTCTGTAAAGGGTGGTTTCTATGGAGAACAACCATCGTTGAAGAATCTCTACAAGAATGATTTGGCTGTGACAACTGATTTCCGTGATGTCTACGCCACGATTGTTGAAAAGGTTTTGAAATCCCCGGTTGAACCAACCCTTGGTAAATGGTCGGGAAGAATTAACTTCTTGTAATTACTGCTCTTCTTCGTAAACGATAACTTCGCGCTTACGACCCTTAGGTAATCCTTTTGGTGGATTTTCTTTCAATAGTGCATCAACTTCGATTCGCAGTTGTGC
>CAYNYE010000074.1:0-2408 GCA_964401345.1 uncultured Candidatus Planktophila sp. | reverse complement strand
ATCCTTTTGGTGGATTTTCTTTCAATAGTGCATCAACTTCGATTCGCAGTTGTGCGACCTCAACGGCCATGTTAGCCATTGCAGATTCCAGCTCGATAATTCGCTTAATGCCTGCGTGATTAATGCCTTCGCCAACAAGTTTTTGAACTGTACGCAGTAAAGCGATGTCGCGCAGCGAGTAACGACGGTTGCGACCTTCAGTCCGTGATGGTGAGACTAAACCTAACTTGTCATATTGACGAAGAGTTTGTGGGTGCATTCCAGAAATTTCAGCGGCAACTGAAATGACATAAACACCAGCATCATCATCTGGTTGGTTGTTCTTAGTCTCGTCGCTCATATCTTCGCCTTGTTTGCAAAATCAGCACGAACATCATCACTTGCGGTTTCTTCAGCAAACTTTTTCAAAGCATCGAGCGCTTTGCCATCAACACGTTGTGGGACTTGAACCTCAACGGTGACCAATAAATCGCCTGTAGTACTGCCTTTTGTGACCCCGCGGCCCTTTACACGCAGAGTGCGACCGTTAGGTGTTCCGGGTGCAATGCGAACAGTTACATCATCACCGGACAAGGTTGGAACTTTGATATCTGCGCCTAGTGCAGCTTCGGCAAATGTAACTGGCAAAGTCAGTGTCAGGTTTTCACCTTTGCGACCAAAGATTGGGTGCGGCTTTACATGTAGTTGAATAAAGAGATCGCCAGGTCCTGCTTCTCCTGGTGAACCTTTACCCTTAACGCGAATCTTTGCACCATCAGTTACACCAGTTGGAACACGAGCAGAGATGTTTTGTGATTGCCCGCGATCCATTCCTAAACGCAGATCAAGGGTTGTTCCGAAAACTGATTCGCGGAAAGAGATGGTTGCTTCAGTTTGAAGATCTTGTCCTTTGCGCGGGCCACGACGTCCACCGCCAAATAAGTTTGCAAAAATGTCTTGCGGATTGCCGCTACCGAAAATATCTCCGAAATCTCCACCTTGGAATCCACCACCCATAGGTGCGCGGAAACCACCCTTTTCAAACAAGGTGCGTGCTTCATCATATTCAGCGCGTTTCTTTGCATCAGACAAAATTTCATACGCTTCAGAGACAGCTTTGAATTGTTCCTCTTTTGCAGCATCGCCCTTTGTTTTATCTGGGTGCAGATCACGTGCAAGTGCGCGGTACTTCTTTTTGATTTCATCTGCAGGCGCCTTCTTATCTACGCCCAGGACTTTATAAAAATCCTTTTCGTATAGATCTTTGGCGGCCATGGGTGATTACGCTCCTGCTGGATCGGTTACAGCTACACGTGCAGGACGCAAGATGCGCTCCTTGTACTTGTAGCCAGGTTGCAAAATCTTTGATGCGGTTGCTACCGCAACATCTGCAGATTCATCATGCATTAACGCCTCATGAATCTGGGGATCAAAGGCTTCACCTTCGGTGCCGTACTTTTCTAGGCCGATGCGTGAAACTATTGAATTTAGCTGGTCAGCAACGGCTTTAAAGCCACCGGTGAGCTCGCCATGCTGTTCTGCACGGTCCACATCATCAAGTAATGCCAGCAGCTCTGTCAGAACTGAGCCGACTGCGCTCTCATGGGCAACTGCGCGATCGCGTTCTACGCGCTTTCGGTAGTTTGCATACTCAGCTTGAAGGCGTTGCAGGTCAGCGGTAAGTGTTGCAACCGGGTCAGTCTCCTGACCCGGCTCAACAACTTCGGTAACTGTTTCTTCTACTTGTTCAGTAGTTTTTTCAGTCATTACTTCTGCTCGTCGATGATCTCGGCATCTTCAACACCATCTTCTGTTGGTGTTGCATCTGCTTCAGCTGCACCGGCTGCATACAACGCTGCACCTAGTGCTTGGCTAACGGTTGCAACCTTTTCAGTTGCTGACTTAATCATCTCGTAGTTTGAACCACCAAGTGCGGTCTTCAACTCAGCAAGAGCTGCTTCGGTCTCTGTCTTCTTCTCAAGAGCTTCACCTTGTGACAACTTCTCTTCATTGTCCTTGATGAACTTTTCAGTTGAGTAGAGAAGTGAATCTCCTGCGTTGCGGATCTCTGCTTCTTCCTTGCGCTGACGATCTTCTTCAGCGTGTGATTCAGCATCGGCCATCATGCGCTCGATCTCTTCCTTAGACAGTGCAGATCCACCAGTGATGGTCATGCTCTGCTCTTTACCTGTTCCAAGATCCTTTGCAGATACATGAACGATTCCGTTTGCATCGATATCAAAGGTAACTTCGATTTGTGGAACTCCACGTGGTGCAGGTGGAAGACCTGTTAGCTCAAACATTCCAAGCTTCTTGTTGTAAGCAGCCATCTCGCGCTCACCTTGGTATGCCTGAATCTGAACAGCTGGCTGATTGTCATCAGCGGTTGTAAATACTTCGCTGCGCTTTGTAGGAATTGTTGTGTTGCG
>CAYNYE010000073.1:0-5359 GCA_964401345.1 uncultured Candidatus Planktophila sp. | reverse complement strand
TTCGCGAACTTGAAGGTGCGTTAATTCGTGTAACCGCTTTTGCCTCTTTAAACCGTCAAAGCGTTGATCTCTCATTAGCTGAAATTGTTTTGAAGGATTTGATTCCTAATGAGTCCAACCCAGAAATCACTGGTGCAACGATCATGGCGCAGACCGCGGCGTACTTCAGCCTGACGATTGATGATCTCTGTGGAACTTCCCGTTCCCGTGTTTTAGTTAATGCGCGTCAGATCGCGATGTACTTATGTCGAGAGCTCACAGAGCTTTCCTTGCCGAAGATCGGCCAAACATTTGGTGGGCGTGACCACACAACGGTTATGCACGCCGATAGAAAGATCCGTCAATTAATGGCTGAGCGCCGTTCGATCTATAACCAGGTCAACGAGCTCACCACCCGCATCAAACAGCAGGCTAGATAGACCCAATTGTCCGAATTGCCACTCTTTACCCCCAACTGGGGACAACTTGTGGATAACTAGGGTTAATTGAGGAAAATCCGTGGATAACCACGGTGTAGATGAAGTGGAAGGGGTGTGGCAGGTAATGAGCGGTCTTTATACCCACACCCATCCACAGATTCCCCACACCTTATACATGGCCAATCCCCGAGCTGAACAGGGGTTTTACAACTTATCAACAGAAAAAGGCTCTAGTTACTACGACTACCTTTATATACATACATCCAGTTACGCGAATAACCTTTCCACAAAAATTAAACCACACAAGAAATTGAAGAGTCGGGGATAGAAATGAAATTTACAGTCGAGCAATCAGCGTTAACCGATGGGGTTAACTGGGTTTCACGTTCGCTTTCAACCCGACCAATTAAAACCGAACTTCTTGGAATCGTTATTGATGCAACTAGTAACCAAGTGTTTTTGTCTGCATCTGATTTAGAGACAGCAAGCAAAGCTCACTTCGCAGCAGATGTTAAAGAACCAGGAAAAGTTTTAGTTCCTGGAAAGTTGTTAGCTGAGATTTCACGATCATTACCAAACAAGCCAATTACCTTTACTTTAGATGGTTCACGAGTATTAGTAACTAGCGGCAGCGCTAAGTTCACACTTCCAACTCTTTCAGTTGATGAATACCCGAACCTTCCTGAACTTCCAGACTCAACAGGAAGTGTTCCTAGTGACACATTTGCAACTGCGGTTGCTCAAGTTGCTATCGCTGCTGGACGCGATGATTCACTTCCAACACTTACTGGTGTTCATGTTGAGATCAATGAAGAGACAATCACCTTTGCAGCAACTGATCGCTACCGTTTAGCTGTGCGTGAAATTCAATGGGCACCATCTGCACCAAACACAACAACCACGGCGCTTTTGCGCGCTCGCACAATTGCAGATGCAGCTAAATCATTGACTGGATCTAAAGATGTATCACTGTCTTTTGCACCAAACACAAGTAATGATCGTTTAGCTGGTTTTGCTGGTGATGGAAAGACAATGACTTCCCGCATGTTGGATGGAACTTTCCCTCCATACCGTCACCTACTCCCACAAGAGGTAACAACCACTGCGCTCATTGAAGTTGCAACCCTTCTAGATTCTGTCCGCCGTGTTGCTTTAGTAACAGATAAGACAGTTCCACTCCGTCTAGATTTCAACAACAACACTCTGTCTCTTGAAGCAGGTGCTGGTGAAGAAGCACAAGCTACAGAAGCGATTGAAATCCTTTTAACCGGTGAACCAATCTCTATCGCCTTTAACCCAACATTCTTAGCTGATGGTCTTAATGCGGTTGGAACAAAGTTTGTTCAAATCTCATTTACTGGTTCAAATAAGCCAGCGATCTTGATGGGTAAGAGCGACAAAGATGGCGCGTTAGTTGAAAACTACCGCTACCTATTAATGCCAATGCGTTACGCTTCCTAATTTCAGGTAACCAATGCGCATTAACAAGTTGGCTCTCACCAACTTTCGTTCCTACAACTCTCTTGAGTTGGATCTCCAACCTGGAGTTATCACCTTTATTGGTGACAACGGTTCCGGCAAAACAAATATTGCCGAATCATTAATTTATTTATCCTTCTTATCCTCACACCGAGTTTCCAACAACGTCCCACTTATCTCACTTGGAAACCAACAAGCGATTATCCGCGCTGAGGTTCAACGAGAAGATCGAACCCTACAAATTGATTTAGAGATCAATGCAAGTAAAGCTAACCGCGCACGCATCAACGGAAACCCAACCCGCAGTCAGCGCGAAATTCTCGGCGCGATTCAAATCATTTACTTTTCACCCGAAGATTTAGATTTAGTTCGTGGAGAACCTGGTACTCGCCGCGATTTCCTTGATCGGCTATTAATCACCAGAACCCCGCGTTTAGCAGGTGTTATCGCTGATTATGAGCGGGTTGTAAAACAACGTAATGCGCTTCTAAAAACCCGAACATCGGCTGCGGCTTTAGCTCCATGGAATGAACAACTCATTAAATTAGGCGCTGAATTAACTGCAGAACGTATCGCGTTAATCGATGTATTAAACCCTCATGTTGCAAAAAATTACGCCAATTTAAATGAGGTTAAACCCGCATCTATCTCATACAAATGCAGCACCGAAGGTGTAACTCGAAACATCGAAGAAAACATCGCTGCGCTTACGGCACGTTTAGATGAGGTTGCCTATCAAGAGATTGAACGAGGTGTTTCCTTAATTGGTCCACACCGGGATGATCTTCATTTACAACTTGGAGATTTTCCTGCGAAAGGATATGCAAGCCATGGTGAATCATGGTCGATGGCTATCTCACTACGTATTGGATCTTTTAATCTCTTGAAATCGGAAGGTGCATCTCCAATTCTTATTTTGGATGATGTTTTTGCCGAACTTGATACCTCTCGCAGAATTCAATTAATGTCTGCGACTCAACTAGCTGAACAAACATTTATCACCGCCGCGGTCGAAAGCGATTTACCCGCTGAGTTGTTAACACAAAGGTTTTATGTGACACCGGGTGTTGTAAAGAAAGGAAAGAGTTAATGGAAAAACGCGACCTAGCTCTTGATCTTTTCACATCATTTAAAACAGGTGTTACCCGCAAACCAAACAAACCTGCACCAACTCCACGTGTTGGGCAACCAGGTGATCCCGAATTAATAAGCGGTGTGCTCAATGATTTAATTTCCGATCGCGATTGGGATTCAGGATTAGCTGAAGGAAATCTTTTTGTTAACTGGAAAAAAATTGTTGGTGATGAGATTGCACAACACGCACAACCAATTTCAATTTTGGATAATGTCTTAACGATTCAAAGTTCATCAACCGCGTGGGCAACCCAATTAAATTTAATTGCACCTGATTTATTGGCGACGATCCAAAAGGATGCCACCGGGGTCCTGATTGAGCGGCTGGCCATCATTGGCCCACAGACCCCAACCTGGAAAAAAGGGGTCCGCACCATCCGTAACGCCCGCGGCCCTCGGGACACCTACAACTAAACCTCACCCACTATCTACCCTCAACTCCACGCTCAAAGTTCGGCTATACCCGTCCACAAGGCTTTTTTTGGCTATGTATTACCGCCATTTATGACTAGGATAATCCCGTTCCGAGAGGCAAAACCTCTCCAAACGCCTTTATAGGCGGTTTCAACGATCTAGACGGGAGGTGTTCCAATGACCGAGAGCTCATATAACGCCTCCAACATCACCGTCCTAGAAGGCTTAGAGGCGGTCCGTAAGCGCCCCGGAATGTACATCGGCTCAACTGGCGAACGCGGCCTCCACCACCTGGTTTACGAGGTAGTCGATAACTCTGTTGATGAAGCCCTTGCTGGTTACTGCACCGAAATCAATGTCACCTTGATGGCAGATGGCGGTGTTGAAGTAATTGATAACGGTCGTGGAATTCCAGTTGATATTCACCCAGTTGAAAAGAAACCCGCACTTGAAGTTGTTCTTACAGTTTTACACGCGGGTGGAAAGTTTGGAGATGGTGGTTACTCAGTCTCTGGTGGTCTTCATGGTGTTGGTATCTCGGTTGTAAACGCTCTCAGTACCGATCTTTCAGTAATTGTTCAACGCGATGGAAGTTTTTGGTATCAAGATTACAAACTAGGTGTACCTACCGCTCCGGTTCGCAAAGGTGATGCATCAAAGACAACTGGAACAACGGTTCAATTCTGGCCATCTAAGGAAATTTTTGAAACCACAGATTTTTCTTTTGAGGTTTTATCAACCCGTTTCCGCGAAATGGCGTTTCTTAACAAAGGCTTGATTTTAACTTTAACCGATATGCGTCCAGGCCATGTTGATGAAAAAGGCGAACAGTTAACGGTTCGCTACCAATACAACGGCGGCATCGCAGATTTTGTAAAACACCTCAACTCAACCCGCGGCGAGACACACAAATCAATTATCTCTTTTGCTTCTGAAGATAAGAAGAACAAGATTTCACTCGAAGTTTCTATGCAATGGAATGCGGGTTTCTCCGAATCTGTTTACACATTCGCAAACACGATTCACACCCACGAAGGTGGCGCGCATGAAGAAGGTTTCCGTACAGCTTTAACATCAATCGTAAATAAGTTTGGTGAAGAGCAAGGTTTCATCCGTAAAAAAGAGGATCGGCTAACTGGTGATGATGTTCGCGAAGGTTTAACTGCGATTGTTTCAATCAAACTTGCAGAGCCACAGTTTGAGGGACAAACAAAAACCAAACTTGGTAACTCAGAAGCAAAGACATTTACCCAAAAGATTGTTAATGAAGAGCTAACTACTTGGTTTGAGCAAAACCCCGCTGAAGGCAAGGAAATCGTGCGTAAAAGCATTGATGCCGCCGCGGCTCGTGTCGCCGCCCGTAAAGCTCGCGACCTAAGTCGCAATCGAAAAGGTTTACTTGAAGGTCGTGGAATGCCAGGAAAGTTGGCGGATTGCCAATGGACCGACCCAACCAAGTGCGAGCTATACATCGTTGAGGGAGATTCAGCGGGTGGTTCAACTAAGGGTGGACGCGATTCACGTAACCAAGCAGTACTTCCAATTCGCGGAAAGATCTTGAATGTTGAAAAAGCACGCATTGATCGTGTTCTTCAAAACAATGAGGTGCAAGCTTTAATCACCGCACTTGGTACAGGTGTGCATGATGATTTCGATATTGAAAAACTTCGTTACCACAAAATTATTTTGATGGCCGATGCGGATGTCGACGGACAACATATTCGCACATTGCTTTTGACTCTTCTCTTCCGTTTCATGCGCCCATTGATTGAGCAAGGTTTTGTGTATTTTGCACAACCACCTTTGTACAAATTGAAGTGGGCAGGCAAGGATCCAGTCGAGTACGCATTCAGTGATCGCGAACGTGATGGAATGATTGAACTTGGTATCGCCGCAGGAAAGCGTTTACCTAA
>CAYNYE010000072.1:0-5366 GCA_964401345.1 uncultured Candidatus Planktophila sp. | reverse complement strand
TAGAGCACCACATTGACATTGTGGGGGTCACTGGTTCGATCCCAGTATCGTCCACACAGATTGCTTGTGTCTTCCTTACCAATGAGTATCTCAATTGGTTGGATAAAGTTCCGATATGAACAATGCAAAGGAATTTTCGCAGTTCTTAGCTTCTCGCCGAAGCACCCGAGAGTTTTTATCCACACCAATCCCTCGCGATGTACTTGATCAACTCCTATCAGATGCATTAACCGCACCGAGTTGGTCTAATACCCGCCCCTTCAAAGTAGCGGTTGCACAGGGTGAAATTCGGGATGCAATTAGCGCTGAGTTCTTGAACCGTTGGGGTGTTCTTTCAAAGATAATGCGCAAGGGAATACTAAACAAGTTGCGCATTGTTTATTCACGTTATGGTCTTCCTACAAGCAATAGATCGATTGCTAAGCCCTACCCTGCTGAGTTAAAACCGCGAGCAGAGCGCGTCGGAAAAGAGCTATATGAACTCTTTGGAGTTCAGCGAGGCGACAGAGATGCACGTGATCAACAGTGGGCAAAGAACTATTCATTCTTTGGAGCACCTGTAGAACTCTTCATCTTTGTACATAAGAGTTTGCACATCTATGCAGCATCCGATGCAGGCTTGATGATGCAAAACCTCATCCTGTCGGCACATGCGCATGGACTTGGAACATGCGCGCAAGGCGCGGTAGGAATTTGGGAGGATGTGGTTCGCAAAGAGTTCGAGATTTCAAAGGATTATCGCTTGTTATGCGGAATCGCAATCGGATATCCCAGTGATTCACCTATTAACAACTTTGGTGCTCATCGAATCGGTCTAGACGAGTTATTAGTTAAGCCCCGCAGAAAGTAAATATGTCCGCCCTTTTCGAAAATCTTCCATCTTTCGTTTTCGCCACCGCGCTATTGGTGATGATCCCTGGCCAAGGCGTGGCGATGGTTTTGCGACAGTCAATCATCGGCGGCCCGAAAGCCGCTTTACTGTCTTCAATTGGAAACTGCGCCGGAATTCTCATTTGGAGCATCTCAAGTGCAATCGGACTTTCAGCGGTATTTACTCAGTCAGATCTTGCTTATTCGATTCTCAAATGGACCGGGGTTATATTCTTGTCCTTGATATCAATCCAAACATTCCTGTCGCTTCGAAAAGAGTTTGGAAGATTTGATCTCGAAAGCACCGTCACAACATCGACTTGGGGTTCTTTTCGATTAGGACTCGTAACCAATCTGACTAACGCCAAAGCTGCCGTTTACGCCGTTGCCTTCATCCCTGCATTCATTCCACAAGATGCGCCTTTAGGTTTAGGAATCATCACTCTTGGCGCCACATGGGCAATGGTTTCCATCATCTGGAACATCGGATTGATCTGGACGGTCAAGAAATCGTCCCATTTCATCCAACGCCCGAACGTACGACGTGTCCTGACCGCAATTTCTGCGGTAGGTATTCTGGCGATCGCCGCCGGACTTGCCATTTCTTAAGTTACTTAGTTAGTGACTCAATAAATGTCAAAGAGTTCTGGAAGATTAACTCTTGGTCGTAATCCATAGTCGCAACGTGATAACTATTTACCAATTCAATTCTGCTCTTATTAAGCGAGCCAATCTCATTCAAAATGATTTCAGTGTTTGTAACTGGCAAGGTGTGGTCTTCAACGGAGTGAAAGAGTTGAACCGGAACAGTGATGTTCTTTAAATTGCGACGGGTAATTCGCAACATTTTCAGAAGTTGATAGACGCCTCTTGTAGGCAGTGCGTCATATCCCCACTCGGTGATTCCAGGGCGCTTGATGTCATCGCCAACACTTGTCCGCATCTTCTGAAGTCGAGATAAGAAGAATGCCAATTCAACAGGCACACCTTTAACGTGAATCATTGGATTCACCAAAATCAATCCGGCCAAGGATTCATTATGAGAAGCGGCGACATTTAAAACAGTTCCCCCGCCCATAGAAAGACCAATCAAGAAAATCACATCACAACTCTTGCGAAGTTCGTCTAGCTCGAATTCAACTTTGGCCGGCCATTCCTGCCATTTAACTTTATTGAGATCTTCTGGATGGGTTCCGTGACCAGGTAATAATGGCACGCGAACTGTGTACCCCTTGGAGTGTAAGAACTCTCCCCAAGGACGCATTGATGCTGGCGAACCAGTAAATCCATGAACAAGCAAAACTCCAACGTGCGCGTTCTTGCCTGATCCAGATGCCGCCCAATCCTGCATCCAGCCTTCTGGTGCTCCTTCTACTGCCATGCATAAAGAGTACGTCTGAAGCATTGTCAGAGCAATCACCTACGATTCATCACATGTCAAAGGTCGCAGATCGCCCACTCTCTGAAACCACATTTGCCGTTCTCGATCTTGAAACATCAGGAGGCTCGCCACGACTTGGAGCAGGGATAACTGAGATCGGGGTCGTGAAGGTTAAGGGTGGCGAGATCTTGGGGACTTTTCAAAGTTTTGTAGATCCAGGTCATGCACTTCCTTACTTCATCACCGAACTGACTGGCATTACAGATGCAATGTTGGTGTCGGCACCTTTCATCGATGAAATTCTTCCGACTCTTTTTGAGTTTCTTGGCAGTGCAGATGAAACCGTTGTCGTCGCTCATAACTCACCTTTTGATTTGAGTTTTCTGAAAGCAGCATCTCTGACTCACGACGTTGAGTGGCCGGATTATCAAACAGTAGATACCGCTCGTCTTGCGCGTGCAGTTCTCGATCGCGATGAAGTCATAAATTGCAAGTTATCTACCCTGGCTGAATTCTTTGGAGCCGATACCTCGCCCAATCACCGTGCATTAGATGATGCAAAGGCCACTGTTGATGTCTTACATGGATTGATTGAACGTTTGGCTGGTTACAACATCCACAACTTTGAAGAGATGAGAAACTTTCCATCCAAAAAGAAAAGAGCTAAGCGCCCAACTTCTGAGTAAGCATCGACCATTTAGTTACCAACTCAGATGCTGCCCCAGAGTCGATCGCATGCATCGCTGCTTCGACTCCAGCAGCAATCCGATCGTGCAACGAGAGATCGGTCTTGCCTTCATAGGCAGCAATTGCCGCAGCTGCGTTTAACACGCATGCATCTCGGTGCGGACCTTTACTACCTTCAAAAATAGAACGGGCGATCCGTGCATTTTCCGTTCCATCCCCGCCAACTAAAGATGAAATTGGAGCAAGAGAGATTCCAAATTCGGATGGTTCAATCAATCCACTTATGATTTCTTCTGTTCCGATACTCAGCACCGACGTCGATGGCGCCAAAGTTCTTTCATCCACACCATCATCGCCTCTATATACAAATCCATCAATTCCACGGTCGCCCAGCACCTGCGCCATCACCAAGTGCATTCGTTCATTTGCAACACCGATTGCAGCTGCTTGTGGCTTGGCCGGATTTGCTAGAGGTCCAAGAATATTGAAAACGGTAGGTGTTGCTAACTCCTTGCGCGCCGCCGCCGCGTACTTCATGGCAGGATGAAAAACAGGTGCAAAGCAAAAACCAATTCCTAATTCATTAAAGCTTTGCTCTACTCCACGGCCATCAAGGTTGATGTTGATTCCAAGATTTTCCAAAAGATCTGCTGATCCTGATTTGGATGAAGCCGCTCGATTTCCATGTTTAATTACCTTTGCTCCGCTAGCGGCCGCGATGATCGCAGCGGTTGTTGAAATATTGATGGTGTGTGCACCATCGCCACCAGTGCCTACGGTGTCCACGGCTCGTTGTGAAATCGTGATCGGAGCGCAATGTTCATACATCTGCGAAACTAAAGCCCCGACCTCTTCAGGACTTTCGCCTTTGGATTTAAGTGCGATTAAGAAAGTTTTAATTGTCTCGTTGGTTGCTTGACCAGTGAGAATCTCATTCATGCACCACTGAACCCGGTCTACTTCCAGATCAAGGCCAGAATTGATGATTGCTATGTTTTCATCCCACAGCAATTGGCTCATGAGAAGAGTTAAGCAGAGATGATTGAGGCGCCGCGCAGTAATTCCGCAGCTGTCTTAGCTAAAGTAAATGGGTCGATCGGATGAACAACAGATGCTTCAGCTAGAGACCATGCCGCGAGCCACTTATCTTCCTTGCGACCGGTGATTACCAAGATTGGAGGGCAGTTGAAGACCTCGTCCTTGAGTTGGCGGGCCATACCAAGGCCACCCTCTTGCGCCGCTTCCCCATCAAGAATGAAAAGATCGGCTCTGAATTCTCCCGCTACATTTTTAGAATCAACATAGGCACGCAGCGCTGATCCAGTAGCGAACTCATGGATCTCATGTTCGGGAAGATCCTTCGCAACTCGTGCTCCCAAAGCCGACACAATTGAGGATCGGACTGAAGAGTCATCTGAGTAGACAATGATCTGTTTTTTGCTCTCGGCCATGGCATCAGTCTATTGATAAATCCCCAGTAACCCGACTCATGGCATTCCCAGATTGCGCCTTTTTGAGGTGATCCGTTTCACCTCAGATGAGCCAAAATCGAGGCCTTCGGAGGTCCCCCTAGGCAGACGTAGAGCCTGTTTTCGGGAATAATCGCCCCTATGTCAAGCGCCGTAGCACACCACAAAATAACCCGCCCCAACGCAGTAGCGGTTGGAACGATCGTCTGGCTTTCAAGTGAGCTGATGTTCTTCGCAGCACTCTTTGCGATGTACTTCACCACTCGCGCCGTCCAGGGTCCTGCAATTTGGTCCGAGTCAACAGAGTTGCTCAACATTCCTTTTGCATCATTCAATACAACGATCTTGGTTCTCTCATCAGTGACTTGCCAATTCGGAGTTTTCGCTGCTGAACGTTTTCAGAACCATCGCACAGGCAAGCTGTACCAACTCAACAAGTGGGGCATGCGCGAGTGGTTTGCGTTGACCTTCCTGATGGGTTCCTTCTTCATCGCTGGACAGGTATACGAGTACGCGATGCTTGTCTCTGAAGGTTTAGCGCTTTCAACAAATGCTTACAGCTCTGTTTTCTACATTGCGACCGGCTTCCATGGTCTGCACGTAACCGGCGGATTGATCGCTTTCTTAATTGTTATGGTCCGCGTTGCAAAGGCTCGTCGATTCACTCATCAACAAGCAACAACTGCAATCGTAGTTTCGTATTACTGGCACTTCGTCGACGTCGTATGGATCGCGCTATTTGCCGCGATTTACCTGATTAAGTAGTAAGGAAAATAAGTGAAGCGTCTATCTCGCTACCGTCGCCACAAGGCGGCTGGTCCTGCATTGTTAATCTTTGCTCTGCTTGCGATTGGAACAACATTTAACGTTGCCAGCGCACAAACAGCATCTCAAACAACAACTGCAGATCGTTCAGCACTCATTGAAGAAGGTCGACAGATCTTCTTGAAGGGTTGCTC
>CAYNYE010000071.1:0-5374 GCA_964401345.1 uncultured Candidatus Planktophila sp. | reverse complement strand
AATCCTGCAAATAATTTTGAAGTTGTCACGACAGTTGTGTCGGTACGTCCGAATTCGGATTTACCAGTTTGGCTGACAACCCCACCTAGAGCTGCCGCCATCGCTTGGAATCCATAACAAATACCAAAAACTGGAATTCCTAAATCAAAGATTGCTACATCGATTTTTGGAGCATTGTCAGCGTAAACGCTGGACGGCCCGCCTGACAAAATAATTGCTGAAGGATTCTTTGCCTTAACATCGGCGGCAGAAATTGAAGAAGGAACAATCTCGGAAAAGACATGTGCTTCGCGAACACGTCGTGCAATTAACTGTGCGTACTGTGCGCCAAAATCAACAACCAGTACTCCGCGAAGCTCAGCCACGATGAATAAGAACCTCTACGCGCTGGAACTCCTTCACATCTGAGTAACCACATGTGGCCATCGCACGGCGTAAAGCGCCGAATAGGTTCATAGAACCATCAGATGTATGTGAAGGCCCAAGCAAAATCTCCTCAAGAGTTCCAACCGTTCCAACATTTACACGCTCTCCACGAGGCAATACTGGGTGGTGAGCTTCTGATCCCCAGTGCCATCCAAGTCCGGGTGCTTCAACCGCCTTGGCTAAAGGCGATCCCATCATCACTGCATCCGCGCCACAAGCAATAGCTTTCGCGATATCACCACTGCGACCAACTGCGCCATCAGCAATAACATGCACATAACGTCCACCTGATTCATCAAGGTATTCACGACGAGCAGCAGCAACTTCAGCAACCGCAGATGCCATAGGGACTTCAACACCCAATACCTTGCGGGTTGTGTGGGTTGCTCCCCCACCAAAACCAACCAATACACCAGCTGCGCCGGCGCGCATTAAGTGAAGTGCTGCGGTAGATGTTGCTACTCCACCAACAATGACAGGTACATCGAGTTCATAAATAAACTTCTTTAAGTTCAGCGCTTCATCTTCGGCAGCAACATGCTCTGCTGAAACAGTTGTTCCACGGATCACGAAGATATCTACACCCGCTGCGATAACCGCCTTATGAAACTCTGCGGTGCGTGCTGGTGACAGTGATGCAGCAACTGTGACTCCTGCATCGCGAATCTGTTGGATGCGCTCCTTGATTAATTCGGGACGAATAGGTGCGCTATAGATCTCTTGCATGCGCTTAGTTGCATGCTTATCCGGCATCGATGCAATTTCACCTAGCGGAATTCGTGGATCTTCATAGCGGGTCCACAAACCTTCAAGGTTCAAAACTCCTAAACCGCCAAGCTTTCCAATAGAAATTGCAGTTTCTGGAGAAACCACTGAATCCATAGGAGCAGCAAGCATTGGAAGATCAAACTTGTAGGCATCGATCTGCCATGTTGTTGAAACATTTTCAGGGTCACGTGTACGTCGGCTCGGAACAATCGCGATGTCATCAAAGGAGTAAGCGGTACGTGCGCGCTTTCCTGGGGCAATTTCGATGTTGTTCATTAGCGGCCCTTCTTCTGATAGTTCGGAGCATCGGCAACATGTGCCACATCATGAGGGTGGCTCTCCTGCAAGCCCGCTGCCGTAATTTGAATCAATCTGCCCTCGCGGCGCAAGGTTTCGATATCTGGAGCGCCTGCGTAGCCCATGCCTGAACGAAGTCCGCCCACTAATTGGTGCACAACCTCAGATACCTTGCCGCGGAAGGCAACTTTGCCTTCAATTCCTTCTGGCACAAGTTTGTCCTCTGACAAAACATCATCCTGCATGTAGCGATCCTTGGAATACGACTTCTGTTCTCCACGAGATTGCATCGCACCCAGCGATCCCATGCCACGGTATGCCTTGTACTTAACGCCATTGATTTCAACTAGCTCGCCAGGAGACTCCTCACAACCTGCAAGCAGAGATCCGAGCATTACAGAATTTGCTCCAGCAACAAGTGCCTTCACGATGTCACCTGAATATTGCAATCCACCATCTGCGATCAATGGGATGCCGGCTTTGTTGCACGCCTTTGAGGCTTCAAGAATTGCAGTTACTTGTGGGACTCCAACTCCAGCAACAACACGAGTTGTGCAGATTGATCCTGGACCAACGCCAACCTTGACTGCATCTGCACCGGCGTTGATCAAAGCTTGTGCGCCTGCACGGGTTGCGACGTTGCCACCGATGATTTCGGTAGTTGGAGAAAACTTTTTAATTCGTGCAATTGAATCTAAAACTGCTCGGTGGTGTCCGTGAGCGGTATCTACTACAACAACATCAACACCTGCTTCAATCAAAGCCTGTGCACGAGCAAAACCATCATCACCAACACCAACAGCAGCTCCTGCTAAACCAACATTCTTCACAAGTTTGACGTGGGTAACTTGCGCTTCAATCGGCAGGTTACGGTGAATGATTCCGATTCCACCAGCCTTTGCCATGGCGATCGCCATTTCAGATTCAGTAACTGTGTCCATCGCTGATGACACCAGCGGAACTGCAATTGAGATATTTCGTGTCAGCTGAGTAACTGTGCTGACCTCAGATGGGACCACATCAGATGCATCTGGAAGTAAAAGAACATCGTCGTAGGTCAGTCCAAGCATTGCGACCTTGTCTGTATCGCTCATGTGGCCTCCCCGATCGATCGTAAGGCCCAAGTCTATCGGGGCTTTAGAGCCCTAAAGCACCCTCAATTTCCGCACAGGCCTGCGTTAGATCGTGGGCAACGATTACATCGGTGCACTCATCCATGTCCCAACCAGGCCCACCCAGAATGACTCGAGGCGCTGGACGGATCGATGGAATATTGCGGAAGAACTTTGAATCACTGTTCTGAGTTAACTGTGCCCATAAAAAGATTGCAGGTGGTGCAGATCTGCGAACCATTGCCTCAATCGCTTCAAGTGGCGTTCGAGCACCTAGAAAAAAGCTTTCAATATCTTTTTCAGCAAGTGCTGCCGCAAGCGCATGCAGAGCAAGACAATGCATCTCTTCGCCAACTGCTGCAAGCAGTACTGGCTGTGCATTTTTTGGATTTGTAATTTCAGGTACGCCTTCGCGCATTATTCTTTTCAATAACTCTGAAAGCATGTGCTCTACTTCAATTCCAGAGCCATCTTCTTCCCATTCATTTCCCACCAAAAACAAAAGCGGAACAATGACTTCGGTCCATGTTGAGATGACCCCATTGTCTGCAATGTCTTTTCTCAAAACCGCTTCAATGAAAGTTTTATCTAAAACTTTTGCCGCTCTATGAATTGAATCGACTAACTCTTCACGAACTTCGAAGGTATCAACCAGCTTTTCGATTGTGATTGCGCCTTCGTGGGCCTTAGCTTTTTCAGCTGCATCTGCTGGTGAAACGCCAGTGGTAATCAATCGACGCATCAGCGCCAACTTGGCTAGATCGGTTGGGCAGTACCGTCGGTGCTCACCGGCCTCGTGACTCGATGGTCCGAGCCCATAACGGCGGTCCCAGGTGCGGAGGGTGGCTGGGGCAACGCCTATGCGGCGGGCGACCGCGGCAACGGTCAGCAGCTCCTCATTCATGGGCTTATCGTGGCGTGAAGTGGCCCATCTCACCACCTGAAATGAGGAAATGAACAACTTTTGGAGCGTTGGCACTTGAACAACTTATGGCGCGGTTGTACAGTATCGCCATGGCCGAAATTTCACGCTTACCCCGCCCCGTTGCAGATGAATGGGAGTGGCAGTACCAAGGTTCATGTCGCGACCTACCGTCTGAGATGTTTTTCCATCCAGATGGAGAGCGCGGACCTCGCCGACGTAATCGCGAGAACACAGCGAAAGCTATCTGCGCATCATGTCCAGTAATGGCTGCATGCCGCGCACACGCACTTGCCGTTCAAGAGCCATATGGAATCTGGGGAGGTCTTTCAGAAGATGACCGCCTAGCAATTCTTGGCAAAGAGGTTACGCCAGATATTTCACACGCTTCATAGAGTTCCTTCTCATCGAGGATAAGAAAAAGCCCCGCAGATTATTCTGCGGGGCTTTTTTCTTTTCTAACCTTATTGGGTCAAGAAATTAGTGCGAGTGTCCACCTGGACCATGTGAGTGTCCATGTCCACCAGCTGCATCAGCAGCTGCTTGCTCTGCTGGCTTCTCGTAAACAACCGCTTCAGTTGTAATAAACATTGCAGCGATTGATGCAGCGTTAGCTAGTGCAGAACGAGTTACCTTTACTGGATCGATAACACCATCTGCGGCTAGATCGCCGTATACATCTGTTGCAGCGTTGAAACCTTCGTTGTGCTTCATTGCGCGAACCTTTGCAACTACTACGTAGCCTTCTAGTCCAGCATTTTCTGCGATCCAACGAAGAGGCTCATCACAAGCCTTACGAACTAAGCGAACACCAACCGCTTTGTCGCCGGTGAATCCAAGATCGCCTTCTAGGGCATCGGCAGCATGCACAAGGGCAGCTCCTCCACCAACAACGATTCCTTCTTCAACAGCGGCACGAGTTGCAGAGATTGCATCCTCAAGACGGTGCTTCTTTTCATTTAATTCAACTTCGGTGTGTGCGCCAACCTTGATTACGCAAACTCCACCAGCAAGCTTTGCAAGGCGCTCTTGTAGCTTCTCTTTGTCCCATGATGAATCACTGTTTTCGATCTCCTTGCGAAGTTCAGAAACACGTGCAGCAACCGCAGCCTTATCGCCTGCGCCATCAACGATGGTTGTTGCATCCTTGGTAACAACGATGCGACGTGCCTTACCAAGATCTTCAAGTGTTACTCCCTCGAGCTTCATTCCAAGCTCTGAAGAGATTACCTGTCCACCTGTAAGCACTGCGATGTCCTGAAGCGTTGCCTTACGGCGATCTCCGAAACCTGGAGCCTTAACAGCAACAGATGCAAAGACTCCACGCATACGGTTTACAACCAGCGTAGAAAGCGCTTCGCCTTCAATATCTTCAGCGATGATCAATAGTGGCTTTGATGCCTGTGCAACCTTTTCAAGCAAAGGCAACAAATCTGCGAGCGCAGAGATCTTGTTTGCTGAGATCAACACATAAGCATCCTCAAGGATTGCTTCCATGCGATCTTGATCAGTTACAAAGTAAGGAGAGATGTAGCCCTTGTCGAACTGCATTCCTTCAGTGAATTCAAGATCAAGTCCAGTTGTTGATGCTTCTTCAACTGTAATAACTCCATCTTTACCAACACGGTCCATCGCTTCAGCGATGAGTTCGCCAATTGCACGATCCTGAGCTGAGATAGTTGCAACATCTGCGATCTGTGGCTTTCCATTAACTGGAGTTGCCTGCTCGCGAAGCTTCTCTGAAACCGCTGCTACGGCCGCTTCGATACCCTGCTTGATATCCATTGGCTGTGCACCAGCTGCAAGGTTACGAAGTCCTTCTTTAACCATTGCCTGAGCCAGAACAGTT
>CAYNYE010000070.1:2474-5428 GCA_964401345.1 uncultured Candidatus Planktophila sp. | reverse complement strand
GAACCTGTGCACCTGCCTCCGGAGGGCAGTGCTCTATCCCCTGAGCTACGGGGGCTCATTGGGTCAGCATGAAGGTTATCAGCGGGTGCGAAGAAGTGTGCATACTGCAACAATTCACGCATGAACTCAACCGCGTACTTTGCAACTGGATGTTTTTGGGGAGCAGAGCGTCGCTTCTGGCAGATGGATGGCGTCGTCGAGACAAGTGTTGGTTACATGGGTGGAATTCGCCCTAACCCTTCCTATGAACAGGTTTGCACGGGTGTAACTGGACATGCCGAGATGGTGAAGGTTGTCTTCGATCCCTCAAAGGTTTCATACCTTCGCTTACTTCAAGAGTTTTGGACGATGCATGATCCAACTTCGCTTAATCAACAAGGTGGAGATATCGGAACTCAGTATCGCAGCGCTATCTTCACGACTTCACATGAGCAGATGCAGGTAGCGCTCGCTTCCTGTCAGATGTATCAAGCTGCATTAACTGCTGCGGGTATGGGAACAATCTGCACAGAAATTCTGAGTGCAGAGGGAGTCGAGTACTACCCAGCAGAGGAGTACCACCAAAAGTATTTGCAGAAGAATCCCAATGGTTACGATTGTCATTCAAGCACGGGTGTTCCATACCCAGAAACGGTTGCATAGATCATGAGCGAAAAAGAGTATCCAGTAAAGATCGATGAAGCCGAGCTTGCACAACGTGTTGATCCGCTTTCGTATGCTGTTCTACGCAATGCTGCAACAGAGGTTGCTTTCACTGGCGAGTACACAGAAACTGAAACCATTGGCGTATACAAGTGCAAAGCGTGTGCGGCAGAATTATTCAGAAGTGAAACAAAGTTTCATTCAGGTTGTGGCTGGCCATCTTTCTATGCGCCAACAGCTAATGATGCAGTTGAATTATTAGAGGATCGATCTTTAGCTCCACGCATTCGCACCGAGGTTCGCTGCGCCGCTTGCGGTTCTCACCTGGGCCATGTGTTTGAAGGCGAAGGGTATGCAGTTCCGACAGATCAACGTTGGTGTATCAACTCCGTTGCGCTGGTACTAGAGGAACGTCAGTAATCAAGCCCTCGGGATTCATGCACCGCTTGGTAGCAGTACCACGCAAATACACTTCGGTAGGGGCGTAGTTTTTCGCCCTTGATGTCCAAAACCTTCGCTGTTGTTTCCTCTTTTGAGCCATGAATCATGTCCCAGCCTCGGCGAACCGCTAAATCACCTGTGGGCCACACATCGAGACGACCTAGTTGAAACATCATAAACATTTCCACTGTCCAACGACCAACACCCCAAATTGAGGTGAGGGCATCATAGATTTCTTGATCATCATTAATTTGATCAATTTCATTGATGGGGATTGATTTATCTAAAGCAGCTGTAGCGATTCCTTTGATAGTTCTAGTCTTTGCACCAGATACGCCAATCTCGCGCAACTGTTCGTCACTTAGTTTTACCAATTTACGTGGAGTTATAGAACCCTTACATAGTTTCACTAAGCGTTCATGAATAGTCGCAGCTGCCTTTACAGCTAGCTGTTGCGAAATTACAGAACTCACAAGCGATTCAAAGTGGGATTCACTCGGTTCACTTCGCCCCAATGTGCATAATGGGCGACGCTCGATTAAAGCAGCAAACTTAGGATCAATTGTGGAAACTTCAGCGACTATTCGGCGCATCTTCTGCGCAGAGTGGACCGCCATTATTTACAAAGAGAAGGTCGGGTACTCATCTGTAACCATGAGCAAGGCGTACCCAGCTACTCGGTTCCAGTAAGCGATCGTTCCAACTACACCCTCGGCGCAAAACTCTGGGTAATTTCCTGTAAACAAAACGCTAAACCAAGCGATAACAGTTAGTAGGGCTGCGTAAATGACGTAAACAATTCCAACTAAGTACAAAGGAATTGCAAGCAGCCACTTGATAAGTGGGAGCCAGCGATTTAACTGCTTGGCATCAACCTCTGGGAAAGTCACACTGACAACATCGTTTTCTTCGATTGATGGGTACTCATCGGTTAGTAATAACAGATATGCATCAACGCGGGTCTGCAATGAAAGCAGCGCCTCGTTAAAAGCTAAGACATAACTTGGGTACACCTGTCGAATAACAATCGCTAGGGCCGCAGGAAGAGCAAGTAAACCGGCGTAAATTCCAAGGTTGTCCTCTGAAAAAGCAGATGTTGGAGAGAAGGAGGCTAGGAATACCAGCGCTGGTACCACCAGGATGATGCGGAAAAAGGCGGTTAGGCGGTTGCGCTCGGTCAGGGATACATCGATTTGGGTTTCAATTTGATTGCTCATGTCCTCAATCTACTCCTGTTGCTTCGTAGGTATTGCTAATTGCAGCACCTTTGCCGTACTTTTACAGTTGTTGCAGGATTTCTTGCAGAAGTTGTTGCAGATTGTCTCAAGGCCCAATGAAGGTGGTGATGAGTTGGCGGGAATTAAAGAGGTTGCCGAAGAAGCTGGCGTATCGACCGCTACCGTTTCACGCGCTCTTCGTGGACTTCACCATGTCAATCAGCAGACCAGAGAAAAGATCATCGCCGCCGCAGAAAAGTTGAACTACCCACTTAACACTGAACGACAAGGCGCCTCAAGCGGTAGAACAAATTCAGTGGGAGTCGTAGCTCCCTACATTTCTCGTTGGTACTTTTCGCAGGTTATTAGCGGTGCTGAGCAGGCTTTACGCGAAGCCGGTATGGATCTGCTTCTCTATAACTTCAGCCAAATGAAGGGCCGTGAGCGGCTATTTCAGCATCAACTGCTGAAAGGTCGCGTTGATGCGTTAATCGTTATCTCTTTGCCGCCAACGGAAGAAGAGTTTGATTCAATGCTTTCGCTGGGTATTCCAATCGCACTTGTAGGAATGGATCATGAAAAGTGCGCATCAATCAAAATTGATGATGTTGCCGGAGCAAGAACAGCAACACAACACCTAGTTAATCAAGGGCA
>CAYNYE010000070.1:0-2374 GCA_964401345.1 uncultured Candidatus Planktophila sp. | reverse complement strand
CAAGCTCTCTGAGGTAGCCTTATGGGCATGAGTGATCATTCAGTCTCAGCGCCAAACTTGTCAGAACTTT
The DNA here is from genome assembly GCA_964401345.1 of uncultured Candidatus Planktophila sp. Classification (GTDB taxonomy): domain Bacteria; phylum Actinomycetota; class Actinomycetes; order Nanopelagicales; family Nanopelagicaceae; genus Planktophila. The sequence goes on along the minus strand of CAYNYE010000070.1, from coordinate 2,304 downwards.
TAACTCATCGAAGTGAAAAGTGGCGGGCATTTCCACATGATGTTCTTCCTCTTCCAGTTGCTGAGATGGATTACCCAGTAGCACAACCAATTCGCGATCTCTTAACTGAAATGGTTGCTAAATCTGATCTAGGTTACTTGGGCTTGATTCCCGAACTTGGCGCTGGTTTTGCACAATTTGCAAGAAGGCGTTGGGATTGGAAGGTAGACCCACTTCAAGTTCGCGCCGCAACAGATGTTGGAGTAGCGGTCGTTGAGGTTTTGCGAGTCTTTACCAATCCAGGCGATTCGATTCTCTTGAGCTCGCCTGTCTATCAAAACTTTTATAACTGGATTAATGAAACAAAACTTAATCTGGTCGATGTTCCATTTGAACGTACGGGTGATGAATCTGCTAACCCTTGGGAAATCAACTGGGATGGAATCGAAAAGGCGTATGCCTCAGGCATAAAGGCTCACATTCTCTGCAGCCCTCACAACCCATTGGGTCGTATTTACACTAAAGAAGAGTTACTTCGAATCGTTGCCTTAGCGAAGAAGTATGAAGTTTTGGTGATTAGCGATGAGATTCACGCACCACTAACGTATAAAGGAAATGTTTTCGTTCCAACATTAAGCCTTGGCGCAGATGCAGAATCTGTAACTGTCACCGTTACTGCGGCGTCTAAAGGTTGGAATATTGCAGGCTTGAAATGTGCAATTATCGTTTCGCAAAACGAAGCAATCAATAGCCGTTTAGCAACTATGCCGATGGCGGTTCACTATCGAGCATCGTTGTTGGGTGGCTTTGCAACAGCGATTGCCTTTGCTGAAGGCGAAGTGTGGCTTGATTCTGTGATTGAAAACCTAGATCACAATCGTTTCATGATCAAGGAGTTACTGAGTTCACAATTTCCATCGGTTAGATATCACATTCCAGATAATGGCTATTTAGCGTGGCTGGATCTTGAAGCATTAAACCTGGGCGAAAATCCAACAGAAACCCTGTTAGCCAAGGGAAGAGTTGCCTTCAATCCGGGACATATCTATGGAAAGCAATGCTCTCAATATGTTCGATTGAACTTTGCAACTAGCCCAACAATCATTACTGAAGCTATTCACCGTATCGCTCGAGCGATTTAATGACACACGCAAAATATGATGTCGTCATTATTGGCGGTGGTCATAACGGCTTAGTTGCTGCAACATATCTGGCACGCGCAGGTAAGTCAGTCAGGATCCTAGAAGCGAACCCAGAAATTGGCGGGGCTTCACAAAGCGTCAAAGCCTTTCCTGAATATGACGCACATTTATCTCGATATTCCTATCTGATCGCCCTTTTGCCCGACAAAATTGTTAACGATCTAGGTCTTTCATTTGAATGTGTCTCGCGCGAAGTCTCAAGTTACACGCCATATGGTGAGAATAAAGGTTTATACGTTTCACGAACATGGGATGCAAAGACTGAAAGCTCATTTCTAGAACTTGATCCTTCAGGAAAAGAAGGCCAAGCCTGGCAGGATTTTTACGCCGAAGTTGCTCAATTTGCTGAACGCATTGCCCCAACACTGCTTGAGCCTTTAAAGACTCGAACCCAGTTGCGCAAAGAGATCGATCTAGACCCTATTTGGCAGTACTTAGTTGAAGAGCCGATTGGCAAAGCCATTACTGAAAGATTCAGCAACGACATCGTTCGTGGTGTTGTTTTAACCGATGCTCTCATTGGAACCTTTGCCTCCGCCTTTGATTTACAGGCCAATATCTGCTTTTTATACCACTTGATTGGAAATGGAACCGGCGAGTGGAAGGTCCCAAAGGGTGGAATGGGTGCGCTAGTAAATGAACTTGTGCGCGTTGCCACCGAAAGCGGCGTAGAGATTTCACTTAATTCCAGAGCCGTCAAAGTTATTTCTACATCTGATGGTGTTGAAGTTGAAATTGAAACGGGTGAAGTAATTGCAGGGGAGTACCTTCTCTCTAATGCTGCGCCACAAGTATTAGCAAAGCTGCGCGGAACATCTGCACCCAAGAGTCTTGATGGCTCACAGATGAAGATAAACATTTTGTTGAAGCGTTTGCCAATGCTTAAATCTGGAATTGATCCACGTTTGGCTTTTGCTGGAACTTTTCATGCAAATGAAAGCTTTACTCAATTCGAATCTGTCTTTAATGATGCGCAATCTGGGGTGATGCCAAGCAAGATGCCAATCGAAATGTATTGCCACACTTTGTCTGACCCATCAATCTTGAGTCAGGAGCTACAAGATGCTGGTTATCAAACTTTGACTTTGTTTGGTTTACATACTCCGGCATCGCTTTTTGATGC
>CAYNYE010000069.1:0-5437 GCA_964401345.1 uncultured Candidatus Planktophila sp. | reverse complement strand
CTGATTGGCGCACCAACCCTGTAACTCAGATTCGTTGGGGACTTCGCTACATCAGTATCCGTTACGAGACTCCATGCAAGGCGCTGTCAAAGCACAAGCGCAGTAACTGGTACTAAACCAAACCAAACCTTTGAGGTGATCCCAGATTAATTGGGGCGCTTGCCAATACTCATCGGCTTGCTAGTTTCAGCGAAGAAATCATTGCCCTTGTCATCGACAACGATGAAGGCTGGGAAATCAACAACATCGATCTTCCAGACCGCTTCCATTCCTAGCTCTTCAAAATCCAAGACCTCTACCTTTTTGATGCAATCCAAAGCAAGGCGTGCAGCTGGTCCACCGATTGATCCTAAGTAGAAACCGCCATGTGAGTTACATGCATCGGTGACAGCCTTTGATCGGTTGCCCTTTGCGAGCATCACCATTGATCCGCCCTGTGATTGGAAGTAATCAACATAAGAATCCATACGACCTGCAGTTGTTGGACCAAAGGAGCCTGATGCATACCCTTCAGGGGTCTTGGCCGGACCTGCGTAATAAACAGCGTAATTCTTCATGTAATCAGGCATTGGCTTGCCCTCATCCATCGCTGCCTTAATACGTGCGTGGGCAAGGTCGCGTGCCACAACCAGGGTTCCGGTCAGTGAAAGACGGGTCTTTACAGGGTGCTTTGAAAGCTCAGCCAAAACTGCTGACATTGGCTGATTCAAATCAATTGCCACGACATCATCATTCAAATGCTCATCAGTTGTCTCAGGCAAGAAGTGCGCTGGATCGCGCTCTAGCTCTTCGAGGAAGATTCCATCCTTAGTGATCTTGGCCTTTGCCTGACGATCGGCAGAACAGGAAACCGCGATTGCAATGGGAAGCGATGCGCCGTGACGTGGAAGGCGAACCACACGAACATCGTGGCAGAAGTACTTGCCACCAAACTGCGCGCCGATTCCTAAGGTGCGGGTCAGTTCTAGGACCTTTTGCTCAAGTTCAATATCTCTGAAGCCATGGCCAGTTGCTGCATCACCTGTTGTTGGCAATGAGTCCAAGTACTTGGTGCTTGCAAGCTTTGCAGTCTTTACGGTGTGCTCGGCACTTGTTCCGCCGATGACAATTGCAAGGTGGTACGGAGGACAAGCAGCGGTTCCAATGGAACGAAGTTTTTCATCCAACCAGTTCATAAATGAGGTTGGATTCAAGACCGCTTTGGTCTCTTGATACAAAAATGATTTGTTAGCGCTGCCGCCACCCTTTGCGATGTACAGCAAGTTGTACTCATCTTCATGATCGCTATCTGCATAGATCTCAATCTGCGCTGGCAGATTGTTGCCTGTGTTCTTTTCTTCCCAAGTAGTTACTGGGGCCATCTGCGAATAACGAAGGTTGAGCTTGGTATAGGCATCATAAATACCCTGAGAAATAGCGACTTCATCCTTGCCAGTTGTTAAGACAAACTGGCCCTTCTTGCCCATAACCAAAGCGGTTCCTGTGTCCTGGCACATTGGCAGGATTCCACCCGCGGCAATATTGGCATTTTTCAAAAGGTCGATCGCAACAAAGCGATCATTGGGTGAGGCCTCAGGATCTTTAACAATATTTGTGAGCTGCTGTAAATGCTCTGCGCGAAGGTAATGGTTGATGTCATGAATAGCTTCTGAAGTCAGCTTCTCAAGGGCAGATGGTTCAACCTGCAAAAACTCTGTGTCGCCAAGCTTTACAACTGATACGCCCTCTTTGCTGACAAGACGGTACTTGGTCTTATCTTCACCGAGGGGCAGAAGATCTGAGTATGAAAAGTTTGGCATCGCTTCTTCTTTTCTAAGAGTTGTTATTCGGGCTTTACAGAATCAAGTTTTTTCTTAGCGCCATCGAGCCATTCCTGGCAGATCTTGGCTAATTCTTCACCGCGCTCCCAGAGCTTCAAAGACTCTTCCAAGGTCGCACTGCCAGCTTCGAGAGATTCAACAACCTCTGCTAGCTCGTCACGTGCTGCTTCATATGAGATTTTCTTTGCATCGGCCATGGTCTAAATCTACTCTCTCTTAGTTGCCTTGTGCTGTGGCTTTGGTCTCGCCCTTTGCAAGACGAAGTCGTAATTCATCGCCTGCCTTTAACTTCTTTGGATCTGTGACGATCTGACCATCGGCTAACTGGACTACTGAATAGCCGCGATCCAAGGTTGATTGTGGTGACAAGGCACGGACCCGAGCCTTCACCTGCTTGAGCTCCTCTTTCGCAAGTTTGAGGGAGGAACCAAAGGAGCGATTGGATCGATCGCGCAGCCCAGCAATCACTTCAGCCCTGGTTGTGATTAATACATGCGGGTCTTTCATTACGGGGCGGTTTCTAAAGTTAGTAATTCGCGTAGCTTCTAGATCTAAACGATTAACCAATGTGCGACGGGCACGATCTCGCATCGCCTCGATCATCACGATCTCTTCGCTGATATCTGGAACCACTCGCTTGGCTGCATCTGTTGGTGTTGATGCTCGGTAATCAGCTACTAAATCCAACAGTGGCGAATCCTTTTCATGGCCAATCGCAGAAACAATTGGGGTTGCGCATGATGCAGCTAATCGCACCAAACCTTCATCGCTAAATGGCAGCAGATCTTCAAAGGATCCACCACCGCGGGTAATGATGATGACCTCAACATCTTTATTTGCTTCTAGTTCGCGCAACGCCTCCGATACTTCACTGACCGCAGCTGCTCCCTGAACCGTGACCTCGCGGATTTCAAATTGAACACTTGGCCAACGGCGCTTTGCATTTTCAACAACATCTTTTTCCGCATCGGTATTGCGACCGCAGATCAAGCCAATAACCTTTGGCAGCAATGGCAAGGCCACTTTGCGATCTGAGTTAAACAATCCTTCGCCAGCTAGTTGATTTTTCAACGCCTCTAATCGTGCAAGAAGTTCGCCGACTCCGACTTGTCGAATTTCACGGGCTGAAAAAGAGAGCGATCCATTTTTTGTATACCAAGAAGGCTTTGCATACATAACGATGCGAGCGTTATCGGGCAGTGGCTTGACCGCAGCGATGACAGATTTATGGCACATCACCGAAATCGACATATCAACGCTTGGATCACGCAGGCGCATAAAGGCCATCATTCCGCTGCGTTCATTCAACTCGCTGATCTCGCCCTCAATCCAGATAGGGCCTAGACGATCGACATACTCCTTGATCGCCTCAGAAACGGTACGAACCGTTGCGGGGGACTCACTTGAAGTTTCGAACATGGGATGAGCCTAATAGACTGAACCCATGGCTAAGAGAGTTCTACTGGCAGCGCCTCGCGGATATTGCGCAGGGGTAGATCGTGCCGTTGTTACCGTTGAAAAGGCGTTGGCTCTCTATGGCGCACCGGTCTATGTTCGCAAGCAGATCGTGCACAACGTTCACGTTGTTACCTCCCTTGAAGCAAAGGGTGCGATCTTTGTTGATGAGACCGATCAGATCCCTGAAGGTCAGACCGTTGTTTTCTCAGCCCACGGAGTTTCTCCGATGGTGCATGAAGAGGCAGCTGCGCGAAACCTCAAGACAATTGATGCGACCTGCCCATTGGTCACCAAGGTTCACCACGAGGTTCGTCGTTTTGCGACAGAGGATTCAGAGATTCTCCTTATCGGTCACCATGGCCATGAAGAGGTGGAAGGCACCGCAGGTGAAGCACCAGATCGCGTGCGCATCGTTGATGGTCTAGAGGGTGCTCGCACAATCGAACCAACTCCAGGAAAGAACTTGGTCTGGCTTTCACAAACAACTTTGTCAGTTGATGAAACGATGGAAACCGTTGCGATTCTCAAGGAACGTTTCCCAGGTATTCAAGCTCCACCAAGTGATGACATTTGTTATGCAACACAGAACCGCCAGGAGGCGATCAAGGTCATCGCACCACAAGCTGATTTAGTAATCGTCGTTGGTTCACAAAACTCCAGTAACTCTGTTCGTCTTGCAGAGGTTGCTCTGGAATACGGTGCAAAGGCTTCACACCTCATTGATTACGCAGAAGAGATTCAAGATCACTGGTTTACCGATGTTGAAACAATCGGAGTCACAAGTGGTGCATCAGTTCCAGAGATTCTTGTTAAGGATGTTTTGGCAACATTGGCAGAGCACGGATTCCGCGATGTTCAAGAGATTACCGCTGCTGAAGAGTCACTTCTTTTTGCTTTGCCACCAGAGCTTCGTAAAGATATGAAGGCGGCGGGCCAGGCTTAATCTGCTTGTTGTGCGCTTCTCTTCTTTGAAGGCTTTGCCTTCGCCTTTTCATTGAGGTAGACAAACCAGCCATAGAGCGCTGAAAGAATCAAGAATGGCGCCTCTGAAGCAAGAGCTGCGATGAAATCAATTCCAACACGTGATGGTCTAAATCCATCCAACAAAATTGTTAAAGCAAGTGCAGATCCAGCAAAAGCTAATGGGGGAGTTACCGCTGCAACATAGGTAGTTCCAGCACGGCCAAACCGTAGTGAGCCGTAGGTAGCTGCACAGATTGCGATGCCGGTCAGGATTCCAACACCGGTGCGGATTGTCATCTCAATAAAGACAAAGAAACCGATAAAGAGGAACTGCAAAACAACGATGCCTTGCTTCTTTAATCCAGGACCCTGGATCTGCATCTTTTGAAGTGTGCTCATCGTTCATCTACCTCTTCTGCATCAATGTAATCATCGCCTGCTTCTAGTTCGGCGCTCTTTAGATCGCGAACCGCACCAGGGGCTTCAGGATACTCAATTGCCAACTTATCTTTATCTCCTGTGACACCTAAGTTATGAATTCTTCGCGCCGGTGCCAAAACCGTCTTTTCAGCGGTTGGAACAAGATCCTCATACGCCTTTGAGGTCTGTGAGATCGCCTTACCCACCGCAACGATCTTTGTATGCAGCAAGGTGATGTTCTTTAAGAAGGTGCTTGCAACCTTTTGAATCTCATCAGCATTCTCCGCCAACTTATTGCGGGTGAAGATGTAACCAATGGTGCGCAGTAGCGCCATCATTGATGTTGGTGTTGCAATGGTGACACCAACCTTGAACGCCTTTTCCAAGAACATCGGATCCAAGCGCAAAGCCTCAGATAGCAAGGTTTCAAAGGGAACAAAGAGCACAACAAAATCAGGTGATCCTTGGGACTTGTGATAGCCACGCTTTGCGAGCGCTTCAACATGCTTCATCAAATCCTTGGTGTGTTGTTGTAAATACTCATCACGTTGTGATTGATCCTCGGTACCAAAGGCTTCTAGGAAACGCTCGAAGGGAAACTTTGAATCGATAAACAAAAGCGATCCACCAGGCATTGAAACGGTGATATCTGGAATTCCAGATGAGTCAGAGTCGGTGGTTGAACGTTGGGCGGTGTACTCATGTCCTTCACGAAGACCAGCACCCTGCAGCAGTAGCTCTAACTGCGCCTCGCCAAACTTTCCACGGGTCTGTGA
>CAYNYE010000068.1:0-5457 GCA_964401345.1 uncultured Candidatus Planktophila sp. | reverse complement strand
TGGTTGATGATCCTGAGAACTACAAGTTCCCAACACCTGCAGATGTTGTTGGCACAGATCCAACGTGGGTCGGTCGCGTTCGTAAGAGCATCGATGATCCAATGGCGCTGGATATGTTTGTTTGTGGAGATAACCTCCGCAAGGGAGCAGCGCTCAATACCGCTCAAATCGCTGAACTTCTGGCGGTAGAGTTCACAGCATGAGCATTAAAGAGACCCTCCGCAACGACTTAACCGAAGCAATTCGTGGTCGCAATGAAATTACATCAAGCACTATCCGCATGGTTCTAACTGCAATTACTAATGAAGAGGTTGCTGGAAAAGAAGCACGTCAGCTCAGTGATGATGAGGTAATTGTTGTCTTGTCACGCGAAGCCAAGAAGCGTCGCGAAGCAGCTGAAGCTTTTGAAGGTGCAGGCCATGCAGAAAAGGCAGCGCTTGAAAAAGCAGAAGGCGAAGTTATTGCCAAGTACTTGCCAGCTCAACTAAGTGCAGATGAGATCAAGCAGATCATCGCTGATGCAATCGCATCAACAGGTGCTGCCGGCCCTGCAGATATGGGCAAGGTAATGGGCGCGATTAAGCCAAAGATTGCAGGAAAGGCTGATGGAGCACTTGTTTCATCACTAGTGAAGGAGAGTCTCAACAAATGACAAAGTATGAATACGCAACCGTTCCACTTCTTTCACATGCTACAAAGCAGATTCTTGATACGTGGGGCTCAGATGGTTGGGAGCTTGTACAAGTTATTCCAGCACCAGGAACTGGCGAGCAGCTAGTTGCTTACATGAAGCGACCACTTGCATGAATACAGTAGATGTTCGCGCAAAGCTTGCAGAGCTTGGTTTAGAGCTTCCAGTCGCTGCAAAGCCAGTTGCTGCTTACGTACCAGCGATTCGCACAGGTAATTTAGTTTTCACTGCAGGACAACTTCCATTAGCAAATGGTGAGATGGCTGGAGTTGGAAAAGTTGATGGAGAGATCACTCCGGAGCGCGCAAAGGAGCTTGCACAGATTTGTGCACTCAACTGTCTTGCAGCTGTTGAAACAGTTGCTGATGTAAACAAGATTACAAAGATTGTTCGTGTAGTTGGTTACGTCAATGGTGTTCCAGGATTTATTGGTCACCCAGGTGTAGTTAATGGAGCTTCAGAGCTCTTCATCTCAATCTGGGGCGATGGAGCAAAGCATGCACGTAGCGCAGTTGGTATTGCCGAGCTTCCACTTAACTCACCAGTGGAGATTGAGCTAACTGTCGAAATTACCGACTAACTACTTTCCTCTTTTTGAAAGTCGTTCGAAATCTGTAATTAGTACTGCACGACCATCAAGTTTTAACCAGTTGCGTCCTGCGAAATCAGCAAGTGCTTTGTTGACGGTTTCGCGGGATGCACCAACTAGTTGAGCTAACTCTTCTTGAGTTAAGTCATGGTGAACAAATAAACCTTCATCGGTTTGCTTTCCGAAACGCTCACCTAAATCAATGAGCGCTTTAGCAACACGTCCAGGAACATCTGAAAAGACTAGATCGCCAACAGCTTCATTTGTGCGGCGAAGACGCTGTGCTAAACGCGCAAGAAGCTGCAAGGCAACTTGTGGATTTTCGGCAAGCCATGGAATCAACTTTTCCTGACCAAGGCTTAATAATTTCGCATCGGTAACCGCAGTTGCAGTTGATGTGCGTGGGCCTGGATCAAAGAGGCTGAGCTCTCCAAACATTTCGCCAGGTCCAAGAATTGAAAGAAGATTTTCACGACCATCGCCGCTAGAAGTACCAAGCTTGAGCTTTCCTTCGACAATCACATACAGGTGATCACCCTCGTCGCCCTCGGCAAAAAGAACTGAGCCCTTTGCGATCTTGACCGAATCCATAGATGCGCGCAAGGAAGCGGCAGCTGCCTCATCTAGCGCTGTAAAAAGCGGGGCCTTACGTACGACATCTTGATCTGTGCTCACGAGGGGTACTTTACTACCCATGAAGGTCGATAGCGAAACCCGAAAAGGGGCCAAGGCGGTTTATCGCATCCTTACAAAGACCTACCCAGATATTCGCTGCGAATTAGATTTCACAAACCCGTTGGAATTAATTATTGCGACGGTCTTAAGCGCGCAATGCACAGATAAGAGAGTTAACACTGTAACTCCCGCCCTCTTTAAGAAGTACAAGAATCCTAAGGCGTATGCAAAAGCAGATATTCATGACCTAGAAGAAATGGTGCACTCAACCGGTTTTTATCGAGCTAAAGCTCGCAATATCAAAGCACTCAACATTAAATTACTGGAAGATTTTGGGGGAGAAGTTCCTCGAACTCTTGAAGAATTAATCACACTTCCTGGTGTTGGAAGAAAGACAGCAAATGTAGTTTTGGGGCATGCATTTGATACCCCAGGAATAACTGTTGACACCCACTTTGGTCGGTTATCTCGCCGCTTTGGTTGGACTAAAGAAACCGATCCAGTAAAGGTTGAAATGGTTGTGCAGCAGTTGATTCCTCAACCGGAATGGACAAACCTTTCACAACGAATAATCTGGCACGGTCGAAGAATTTGTCATGCCCGCAAACCTGCATGCGGAGCTTGTCCAGTTGCAAAAATTTGTCCAAGCGTTGGAATTGGCGAGATGGATAAAGAGAAGGCGTTACTGTTGGTAAAGACCGATAAGGATTTCAGATGAAGAAGCTAGTGATTGCAGCAGCGCTCGTTGTGCTGACCGCATGTACCCCTTCATCGACATATGTAAAAGGCGAAGTTGTCTCTTGTGAAACTATTTCACAGGATTCAACATTTACCGGTGGCGTACAAATGGATTGTTTAGATCGCAGTGAAGGCGCACAACTTGGTGCGCTACGCGGACCCATGGTTGTCAATGTGTGGGGTTCATGGTGTGGTCCGTGCAAGAAAGAGATTCCAGTTTTGCGCGCATTTCATGAAAGAGCTAAGGACAAGGTTCAATTAGTTGGTGTCGATGTTGAGGAAGCTAACTTCGACGACGGACGCACCTTTGTCGAGCGCAATGGAATTACCTGGCCAAATCTTTACGATCCCGATGGCCGCTCACGCGAGTACTTTGGTTTAGGCGTTCCAGTCACCTGGTTTATTGCAGCCGATGGAAGTGTTGCCTACAAACATGTAGGAATCATCAAGGATTTAGCTGAGATTCTCACCCTTACTGAAAAGCATCTTGGAGTGAAGCTTTAATCCTCATCCTTTGATGTATTCAAGCCTTCAGAGATCAGCTTCATTACATTTGGATCAGCAAGGGTTGTTGCATCTCCAACCTGACGATTTTCTGCCACATCCTTGAGCAAACGACGCATGATTTTGCCGCTTCGAGTTTTAGGAAGCTCAGCTACAACCAGAATTTGGCGAGGCTTAGCAATCGCACCAATCTCCTTAGCCACGTGATTACGAAGCTCCGTCACTAGTTTTTCGCCACTTGCATGTGCAATTCCACCACGCAAAATAACAAAGGCAACAATTCCTTGTCCCGTCATCGCATCCTGTGCTCCAACTACTGCAGCTTCGGCAACAGCTTCATGTGACACCAAAGCAGATTCAACTTCAGTTGTAGAAATACGGTGACCTGAAACATTCATCACATCATCAACGCGACCAAGCAACCAGATTGCGCCATCCTTATCTAACTTTGCACCATCTCCGGCAAAGTAGATTCCTTTAAAGCGTGACCAGTACGTTTCTTTGTAGCGTTCATCTTCTCCCCAAACACCACGCAACATTCCGGGCCATGGCTTATCAAGGATTAAAAATCCACCGTGACCTTTTGCAACTGGGTTTGCATCATCATCAACTACCACGGCGCTAATTCCTGGAATAGGTGTCATCGCAGATCCAGGTTTAGTTGCCGTAACACCAGGCAGCGGCGAAATCATGATTCCGCCGGTTTCTGTTTGCCACCAAGTGTCAACGATTGGACAGCGATTTCCGCCAATTACTTCGCGGTACCACATCCAAGCTTCAGGGTTAATTGGTTCGCCAACGGAACCCAATAAACGAAGTGATGAGAGATTAAATTTCTTAGGATGCTCATCGCCCCATTTCATCCAAGTACGAATCAAAGTAGGTGCGGTGTACAAAATTGTGACGCCATACTTTTCAATTAATTCGAAGATGCGACCTTTATGTGGAGTATCAGGCGTTCCTTCATACATAACTTGAGTCGCACCATTGATTAGCGGTCCATAAACGATGTAGCTGTGGCCGGTAATCCAACCAACATCAGCGGTACACCAATAGACATCGGTTTCAGGCTTGATATCAAAGACAACTCGATGGGTGTACGCCGCCTGTGTGAGGTATCCGCCGGTTGTGTGGAAGATTCCCTTTGGCTTTGCGGTAGTTCCTGATGTGTACAAAATGAATAGCGGGTGCTCAGAATCAAAGCCCTGTGCTGTGTGTTCAGGGGATTGGCGATCAACGATCTCATGCCACCAAATATCAGTTGCATCATTCCAAGCGGTTTCTTGCTTGGTTCGTTGAACAACTAAAACCTTCTTAACATTGTGTTGTCCCTTGAGCGCTTCATCGACCGCAGGTTTTAGCGCGAAGGCACCACCTTTTCTAAATCCGCCATCAGCTGTAATAACCAACCGTGCATCGGCATCTTGAATACGTGACAGCAATGCATCTGCTGAGAATCCACCAAACACAACTGAATGCGCTGCACCGATTCGTGCACAAGCAAGCATCGCAATTGCCGCCTCTGGAATCATCGGCATGTAAATCGCAACACGATCCTTGGCCTGAATTCCTAATTCAATAAGTGCATTTGCTGTTTTTTTAACTTCATTAAGCAACTGCGCGTAAGTGATTGTTCTGGTATCGCCAGGTTCACCTTCAAAATGAAAAGCGACGCGATCTCCTCGACCTTCAATAACATGTCGATCTAATGCATTAAATGAAGCGTTGATCTTTCCACCGAGAAACCACTGTGCATACGGTGCATCCCATTGCAGTGTTTGTGTCCAAGGTGTTTCCCATGTCAGCGCTTTAGCCTGTTGATCCCAAAATCCCAATCGATCTTTTTCTGCCAAGGCATAAAGCTCCGCGGTCGCATTGGCTTGCGCAGCAAACTCGGCGGTTGGCGGGAACTGACGATCCTCATTAAGAAGGTTCTCTAAAGACTCGTGATCTTGGCTCATAGCGCTAGAGGCTACCCGTTGATCTTTGTTATCAACAGAGAATAGGCATTTGAATTTTTATGCAGGGTCGGCGTTGAAGATATCGCCACGGAAAGGAGATGCAATGCTGACCTCATTTATTCTGGCTTTAATCAAACTTCTCAGTAACCCCGTGTTAGTGGCAGCGCTGGCTAAGTTCTTGGCCAACGCCCTAAAAACGGTGAGCTAGAAGGGAAATCCCATGCAGAAAGGCCCTCCCACAATGCGGTGCGGAGGGTCTTTTTGTGCCATTCGGGCGAAGGTGAGAGGATTGGTCGTAA
>CAYNYE010000067.1:0-5482 GCA_964401345.1 uncultured Candidatus Planktophila sp. | reverse complement strand
AAGTTCTGTCCACGTTGCAAGTCTTCAACTCTTCACCGCGAAACTCGCTAATGCTCAATCCCGATTCGGTCGGGCGCACCTTTGAAGGTGCAGAGTTAGTAACTGTTTCACAATCTGAAATTAATTCCTTTTGTGCTGTCCTGTCTGAAAGTAATACGACAGTAGCGCCTCCAACTTTTTCCATTCGAATCACCCTGGAGCAATCGCAAGCGATTTTGTCTAGCCCTGAAATCGGTTTGGATTGGTCTCGAGTAGTTCATGGCGATCAACGCTTTGATATCAAGCGTCCAATTGTTGCCGGGGATTCATTTAAATGTTCATCAACTATTGAAAGCTACAAAGTTTCTTCTGGAAATGAAATTGTCAGCGTTCGATCAGACCTGCATTCAAACAGTGAATTAGTGGTTTCGACGTGGTCAACTTTGGTGGTTCGCGCATGACCAATGTAGGCACAGCTCTAGAAGAGAAAGTTTTTTTCATTGATCGAGCCATGCTCAAAGCGTATGCAGATGCAAGTGGTGATCAAAACCCGATTCATCAAAACGAAGAGTTTGCAATCTCCATAGGTTTACCGAATGTTATTTCACATGGAATGTTAACGATGGCGCTAGTTGGAAAGTATGTTTCTGATTGGGCCGGCGGAGCTTCTGCGGTTAAAGAGTTCTCAGCTCGATTTATCAAACCAGTAATAGTTCCAGCAGACCAAAAGGTTGATCTAACGGTATCTGGCGTGGTCACAGAAGTTATTGGCGATCGAATTACTCTTGAATTAATCGCAACTTCTGCAGGAGTCCAAGTTCTAGGCATGTCTAAGGCGGTGGTTCTTCAATGAGTATTCCTGATTCAGTAACTGCGCTTGCTCAGGCACGGATGGATGCACGTGCGGCAAAGGATTTTGCTCTGGCCGACAAGTATCGTGATGAGTTACTTCAAGCAGGCTATGAGGTTGTTGATGTTGCTGGGGGATATGAACTACGCCCTAAAAAGCCTTATATAACTCTGGCGTACCCACGTGATATTCGACCAATAGATTTAGAAAAAGATGTAACCGTCGGCCTAATAGTCGATGGCTTCACTGATGATGCTCTTGAGACTGTAAAAACAATCAAGGCCAATAGTGATTGTGCGGTTGCCATTATTTCGATTGGTGATGCAGGTGCATTGTTTGAGCAAATGGATAAGCGAACTTACTTAATTGCAGTTAATCCAGGTGCTGCTTGGGGAGATTGCGCAAATGTTTTCCTTGAAAAGGTTAAGAGCAAGTATGTAGTCATCATGGATCCTTCAACACGCTTCACGGCGGATGCAATCGCACCGGTTGTTGAAGAGCTAGAAAAGGGTGAATACGTTGCAGTTGGTTGGCGCGGTGGATTAATCAATACAGATGATGAATGGCGAAGTGTTGATGACAAGGGTCCGGGCGAGGTCGATGTCTTGTTCTCTTACTTCATGGCCTTTAATCGCGAAGCGATGATCGAAGTCGGTGGATTCAATCCACGTGCGTTGTATTACCGAAATGCAGATATTGAATACTCACTCAAGATTCGCCAAGCTGGGGGACGATTGCTGCAAATGGAGCTGCCTTTGATTCAAGACCGCCACCACGGTTATCACGACGCCGATCCTGAATATCGCGAAGTTCAATCCAAGAAGAATTACGACCGCATCCTCGATAAGTACAGAGGCAAAACGGCAATTTTGTCCCCACGCAGGTAACCTTCTTTCATGACCGAGTTATCCAAATACACCAGCTTCCGCGTAGGTGGCCCGGCTAAAAAGGTCATTCAAGTCTCTACCGAAGCAGAGATCATCGCCGCTATTGAAGAAGCTGGAGATTCGCCTGTATTGATTATTGGCGGCGGAACCAACCTTCTGATCTCAGATAAAGGCTTTGATGGCACTGTTATTCGAATTTCGAATAACTCGGTAAAAGCTGAGGTTGATGCCTGCAGTGGTGCAACATTAACAATCGGTGCAGGAGAAGACTGGGATACCTTTGTTCAAACAACAATTGATCGTGGTTACGCGGGGTTAGAAACCCTAAGTGGAATTCCTGGAACTGTCGGGGCTGCACCAATTCAAAATATTGGTGCGTATGGTCATGAAGTAGCGGAGTTCATTACTCGCGTCCGTACATACGACCGCGAAGCACGAGAGATTAAGACATTCACAAATGCTGAATGTCAGTTCTCTTATCGCAACTCTTACTTCAAGGCACATCCTGGACGCTACGTAGTTTTAGATGTCCAGTTCCAAATCCGAATTGGTGAGATGAGTGATCCAATTACTTATCTTGAGCTAGCAAAGAAGTTAGGTATCCAGCCTGGAGACAAAGCATCTGTCAAAGAAACTCGTGCTGCGGTTTTAGAACTTCGTGCAAGTAAAGGAATGTTGCTGTCACAAGATGATCATGATTCTTGGTCGGCCGGCTCTTTCTTTACTAATCCAATTGTTTCTCAGCAACAAGCCGATGAACTTCCTAACGCTGCACCCAAGTGGCCATTGATCGATGGACGAGTAAAAGTTTCAGCGGCTTGGTTGATTGAAAACTCTGGCACACATAAGGGTGATGAAGTTGGTGGAGCTCGCATTTCTACAAAGCATGTACTCGCACTTACTAATTCAGGTACCGCAACCGCATCAGATATTGCAGAGCTGGCAAAGCGCGCACGCAATCAGGTTAAGGATGTTTTTGGAATCACCCTTGAAGCTGAAGTAAACCTTGTTGGGGTAGAGATTTAACCTTCAGTAAGAAGCTTTTTTATACGGCCAATACCTTCGACAATGTCCTCATCGCTTGTTGCATATGAGAATCGCAGGTAACCAGATGGGCCAAATGCCTCACCAGGAACCGCGGCAACTTCAACCTCTTCCAGAATTAAAGTAGCTAATTCTGCAGAGGTTGTAGGTGTTTTACCGCGGATAGTCTTTCCAAGTACACCCTTAACAGATGGATACACATAGAAAGCTCCAGTAGGTGTTGGACATTCAAATCCAGGAATCTCGTTCAGCAATCCAACAATCAGTTTGCGGCGACGGTTAAATGCTTCACCCATCTTGTGAACCGCATCTAGATTGCCGTTAAGTGCTGCGATTGCTGCGCGTTGTGAAACATTTGAAACATTTGATGTTAAGTGTGATTGCAAGTTTGTTGCTGCCTTGATGACATCCTTAGGTCCGATCATCCAACCTACTCGCCAACCGGTCATCGCGTATGTCTTTGCAACACCGTTCAAGATGATGCAAGTATCTGCGAGCGCTGGAACCAAAACTGGAAGTGATGGTGCAGTTGCACCGTCGTACAACAAGTGCTCATAAATTTCATCTGTGATAACCCAGATGTTGTTCTTTACAGCCCATTCACCAATCGCCTTAACTTGTTCTACTGAATAAACAGAACCTGTTGGGTTTGAAGGTGAGCAGAAAAGCAAAACCTTTGTCTTGGGAGTACGTGCAGCCTCAAGCTGCTCAACGGTTACCAAATAATTTTGTGTCTCATCTGCGAAGACATCGACGCTTACTCCGCCAGCCAATTTCACACACTCTGGGTATGTCGTCCAGTATGGAGAAGGAAGAAGAACTTCATCACCTGGATCAACGATTGAAGCGAAGGCTTGATACACCGCCTGCTTTCCACCATTGGTAACTAAAACCTGATCAGCGGTGATTTCATAATTGCTGTCACGCTTTGTCTTGGCAACGATCGCATCTCGAAGATCTGGCAAACCTGGTGTTGGGGTGTAACGGTGGTTTGCTACAACTTTTGTAGCTGCGGCTGCTGCCTCAACGATGTAATCAGGTGTTGGGAAATCTGGTTCACCCGCACCAAAGCCAATAACTGGACGGCCAGCTGCTTTGAGCGCTTTGGCCTTTGCATCAACCGCCAAAGTGGCTGATTCTGCGATAGCTGCGATTCGGGCTGAGATACGAGGTGTCATAGGCGTAAGTCTGCCGTATTCCTGGCTCGAGTTAGACCTGAACCCCACCTTGCCTCTACACTTCGACGCTCACGAGGGTTTGCTTTTCCCTATGGTTTCGCCATGCTCTCGCGAAGGGCAGTAGCTCAATTGGCTAGAGTTGCCGTCTCCAAAGCGGCCGGTTGGGGGTTCGAGTCCCTCCTGCCCTGCAAGAAGTTTTAAAAGTTTTACCGAAGACCAAACGAAGTTCGAAAGGAAATGACGATGACAGAGTCAGTTGAACAAGTAGCCGAGAAGCTCGGTCTATTTGCGCGCGTTGGACTTTTCTATCGCCAAGTAGTTTCAGAGCTTCGTAAGGTCGTTTGGCCTACACGTAATCAGCTAACAACATATACAGCTGTTGTACTCGTATTCGTAACCTTCATCATTGCCGTAGTTTCACTCATCGACCTTGTTCTTGGAAGACTTGTCTTCTGGGTATTTGGATAAGGGAAGACAATGACTGAAGAGATCAAACCAGACGCATTTGAAGCAGCGCTCGCTGCCAATGCAACAGAGATTTCAACTCCTGTAGTTGAGGAGATTGTTGAGGCACCAGTTGCTTCAACTGAGCCAGAGCTTGCGCTCGCATCAGATGAAGATGGCGACATCGAATCAGATGAGAACGATCCAAACGCTGAATTCCGTCGCACACTGCGCACCGCACTTGGCGACTGGTATGTAGTCCACTCTTATGCAGGTTACGAGAAGAAGGTAAAAGCAAACCTTCACAACCGTATCGCTTCATTAAATATGGAGGATTACATCTTCCAGATTGAAGTTCCTGAAGAAGAAGTGAAGGAGCTTAAGAACGGCCAGTTCAAGATGGTTAAGCGCAACATCTACCCAGGTTACGTTCTAGTTCGTATGGATTTAACAGATGAGTCATGGTCTGCAGTTCGTAACACTCCAGGTGTTACAGGATTCGTTGGAAATGCTCACCACCCTTCACCACTAAGCATGGATGAAGTTGAAAAGATTCTGGCTCCACGTCCTGTGAAGAAGTCAGATAAGGAACAGATCCGTGTTGTTGACTTCGAAGTTGGCGAGTCAGTAACAGTTATGGATGGCCCTTTTGCAACCCTTCCAGCATCGATCTCAGAGATCATGCCAGAGCAGGCAAAGCTCAAGGTTCTTGTTTCTATCTTCGGACGTGAAACACCAGTAGAGCTTTCATTCGGACAAGTACAGAAGATCTAATTTTTTAGAACAAAACCAAGAAAAAGAGGAAAAGAAATGGCACCAAAGAAGAAGGTAAGCGGCTTTATCAAGTTGCAGATTCAGGCTGGAGCAGCAACACCTGCACCACCAGTAGGTCCTGCGCTAGGTCAGCATGGTGTCAACATCATGGAGTTCGTGAAGGCATACAACGATGCAACAGCATCACAAAAGGGCCAGATCATTCCAGTTGAGATCACTGTGTACGAAGATCGCTCATTCACATTCATCACCAAGACACCTCCTGCATCACGTTTGATCTTGAAGGCTGCTGGCGTTGAAAAGGGATCAGCTGTTCCTCACAAGAC
>CAYNYE010000066.1:0-5526 GCA_964401345.1 uncultured Candidatus Planktophila sp. | reverse complement strand
AATCAGCAATTGGTGCGATGAAGATGGCATATGCGCCTTACTCAAAGTTTCCGGTAGGCGTTGCAGCTTTAGTTAATGATGGTCGCATCGTTACTGGATGCAACGTTGAAAACGCTAGCTACGGTGTTGGACTCTGTGCTGAATGTGGTTTGGTATCAAATCTATGGTCAACAGGTGGCGGTCGCTTAGTTGCGATTGTTTGCGTTGATGGACAAGGAAATTACCTTGCGCCATGTGGTCGTTGTCGCCAGCTGCTATTTGAACATGGTGGTCCAGAGGCTCTGCTTATGACCGATGATGGTCCGCAAAAGATGTCAGCCATGCTCCCATGGGCATTTGGTCCTGAGGATTTAGATCGCAACGAGCGTTAAATGATTGAAGCCTTCTCCGCTGCTGAAATCATCGCAGCAAAGCGTGATCATCATTCATTAACCGATCCACAAATTGATTGGGTTATCGACGCATACACACGCGGGGCTGTTGCCGACGAGCAAATGTCAGCGCTACTTATGGCTATTTTGCTCAACGGAATGGAAAACCGCGAGATCTCTCGTTGGACCGATGCGATGATAAATAGTGGCGAACGCATGAATTGGTCCGCTCTTTCGCGTCCAACCGTTGATAAGCATTCAACCGGTGGCGTAGGCGACAAAATAACTTTGCCATTGGCTCCTTTGGTAGCTGCATGTGGCGCCGCGGTTCCACAATTGTCAGGTCGAGGTTTAGGACATACCGGCGGAACTTTAGACAAGCTTGAATCAATTCCGGGTTGGCGTGCATCTTTATCAAATGAGGAGATGCTCAAGGTATTGCAGGATTGCGGCGCAGTCATTTGTGCAGCAGGTGCAGGTTTAGCACCTGCCGATAAAAAGTTATATGCCCTTCGAGATGTAACTGCAACAGTTGAAGCGATTCCATTGATCGCATCCTCAATCATGAGCAAGAAGATCGCTGAAGGAACTAGCGCGCTTGTTCTGGATGTTAAAACTGGTGCCGGTGCCTTTATGAGTGATCCTGCAAAAGCCAAAGAGCTTGCACATGTAATGGTGGGCTTAGGAAAACGCGCTGGAGTAAAGACACTTGCTTTAGTAACTGCGATGGATGTTCCACTGGGATTAACTGCAGGAAATGCATTAGAGGTCCGCGAATCTGTAGAAGTTCTAGCTGGTGGTGGACCTTCAGATATCGTCGAATTAACAGTATTACTTGCACAAGAAATGCTAGAACTTGCAGGAATCAAGGGTGCAGATCCAGCAGCTGCTTTGAAAAATGGAAAAGCGATGGATGTGTGGCGTCAGATGATTTCAGCGCAAGGTGGAGATCCAGATGCAAAGCTGCCAGTGGCTCGAGAGAACACAGTTGTCACGGCGCAGAGCAGCGGAACAATTCTTTCTATGGATGCGATGAAGGTTGGAATGGCTGCTTGGCGCTTAGGTGCAGGCCGATCCCGCCAGGGCGAGGCGGTTCAGGCAGGGGCGGGAATCGAAATTCACGCTAAGCCTGGCGATACAGTCACCGCTGGAGCACCGCTTTATACGCTCCATACAGACACTCCAGCGGCCTTTACGCGGGCTTTGGAGTCACTTGAGGACTCAGTCACCATCGGCAAAATGCCAGCTAGCGGTATTGATCGTCTTCCACTTATTGTTGAACGTATCGTTGATTAAGGGGCAGACCAGATGAGCATGAACAGCATTCCGACGAAGGATCAGATCAAAGTAGTTCCTAAAGTTATGTTGCATGATCACTTGGATGGTGGATTACGTCCACAGACAATTATTGATATTGCACAAGAGATTGGCTACACGGCACTTCCTACCCATGATGCGGCGGAGCTAGCAACCTGGTTCCGCGAAGCGTGTGATTCTGGATCATTAGTTCGCTACCTTGAAACTTTTTCACACACTATTGCCGTTATGCAACGTAAAGAGGATATTGTCCGCGTTGCAAAAGAGTGCGCACTCGATCTTGCACGCGATGGCGTTGTATACGCAGAAGTTCGTGGAGCCCCAGAGCTTTTCACTGAAAAGGGTTTGTCTATGTCTGATGTTGTTGAAGCAACATTAGAAGGTTATGAGTTAGGAATGAAAGAGGCAAAGGCGGAAGGTTACACAATTGTGGTGCGCTCACTTTTGTGCGGAATGCGTCAAAACAAGAAGTCTCAAGAGGTAGCAGAGTTAGTTGTTAAATATCGCGACAAGGGGGTTGTGGGTTTTGATATCGCTGGTCCTGAGGATGGTTTCCCGCCGTCTGATCAAAAAGATACTTTTGACTATCTTCGTAAAGAAAATGCCCATTTTACTATCCATGCTGGTGAAGCGTATGGACTCCCGTCCATCTGGGAAGCGATCCAACTCTGCGGAGCAGAACGACTAGGTCACGGTGTTCGAATTATCGATGACATCGATTTTTCAGGTCCAGAACCTAAGTTGGGTCGACTTGCATCATATGTTCGTGATCGAAGAATTCCTTTAGAGCTGTGTCCAACATCAAATATTCAAACAGGAGCAGCGGCAAGTTATGCCGAACATCCAATCGGAGCACTAGCAAAGCTACGTTTCCGAGTAACGTTGAATACCGATAACCGCTTGATGAGCCAAACATCCCTGTCCTTCGAGATGGAGGAGGCTGTAAAGGCCTTTAATTGGGATTTTGCCGAGCTTCAGCGGATCACAATTAACGCGATGAAGAGCGCATTTATCCCGTATCAGGAGCGTTTACAGATCATTGATCACATTATTAAGCCGGGTTACGCCAAGGTTTCATCAGCTTCATGATTGATTTTACCGATCCACATTTTGTCGCGGATCCATATCCAGCGCTTAAGCAACTACGTGAAAATCCGGGTCCCGTTTGGCATGAAGAGATGCAAATCTTTTTGGCTGCCCGACATGGTGATGCCAATGATGTTTTTCGTAATAAATCATTAGGAAGAATCTTTAAGGAAAAGACCCCCGAATTTGAGTGGGAGATCTTTAACTGGCTTCACGCTGATTCCATTTTAGATAGCGAGCCACCGAAGCACACCCGTTTACGATCCTTAGTTGCCAAAGCATTTAACCGTCAAAAGATTGAAGGCATGCGTCCAGCAGTAGAAAGAATTACAACGCAATTGCTGGATTCAATTGATCAAAAAGTAAAAGCCGGCGAAAACTTTGATTTGATAGCAGACTATGCCGAACCATTGCCGGTAAAAATCATCGCTGACTTGTTGGGCTTTCCTGAATCGGAAGAGCATTTGCTTCGCCCATGGTCTCAGGCAATTGTAAAGATGTATGAAGTAAATCCATCAATTCAGTATCAAACTGAAGCTAAGCAAGCGGGTAAAGAGTTTGCCGAATATGTGCGAGATCTGGCAGTCAGTCGCAAGAAAAATCCAGGTCAAGACTTAATCTCTGACTTAGCAAGTGTTGAAGAAAATGGCGAAAAGTTGAATATGCAGGAGCTCGTCGCAACCTGCGTTTTACTTCTTAACGCTGGACATGAAGCAAGTGTTAACGCCTTCGGTAATGGCATGGTTGCTGCGCTTCAACGTCCGGACCAAATCAAACTCTTACGTGAAACTCCACGCGAAGTTACTAACACCGCCCTTGAAGAGTTCATGCGCTTTGATGCACCACTTCATCTCTTTGAACGTACCGCTACCGCCGATACTGAAATCGGGGGAGTCCAGATCAAGGAAGGGCAGAAGATTGCAGCCCTAATTGGCTCGGCAAACCGTGATGAAACAGTGTTTTCAGCCCCTGAATCAATGGATGTAACACGTGACCCAAACCCTCATATTGGTTTTGGTGCAGGCATCCATTTCTGTTTAGGTGCTCCACTTGCTCGACTTGAGATGAGTGTTTCTCTCCCAGCGTTGTGGGAAAAGTACCCAACAATGCAGCTGGCATCGGAACCAGTTCGCCGACCTACATTTGTTTTACGAGGTTACGAGAGCGTGGCAATCTCAGTTTGATTTGGGTAGGAGGATTGCGCACCTTTTCTAGTAACGCTTAAGGAAGCAATAGAAATTCCAAAGTTCATCGCCTCTACTGGACTGTTACCGTTGGCTAAACCGTAAGCAAAACTTCCAACAAAGGCATCTCCTGCCCCCGTTGTATCAACGGCGGTAACTTGTGGTGCGGCGGCTCGATGAATTTCGCCATCAGCCGAGATGTACACCGCCCCTTTGCTTCCCAAAGTTACGATTGAATTCTTGCCGGGTCTAAAAGATTTCAAAATTTCATCATTGCTTGGTAACTCACCATGAAGTTCGCGGAACTCTGTTTCATTGGGGATGATCCAGTCACATAAATCAAGTAGTTCGGCAGAAATTTCTTGGTACGGAGCGGGATTGAGGATTGTTGTACAGCCACGTGCTTTAGCAGCTCTGAAAGCTGCAAGGGTAACCTCTTGCTTAATTTCGCATTGTGCGACAACAATGGACAAATCTGCGATTGAATTTATCGCGTGAACCGCCTTTGAAATTTCTATTTCATGGTTTGCACCCGGAATAATGATGATGCGATTCTCACCATTGCCATCTACCCAGATATGAGCCACACCATTAGGGGTCGAGCTCTTTTCAACGTATTCAGAGTGAATGCCGACCTTTACAAAGTTTTCAGCGATTGCGGTACCAAATACATCATCGCCAAGCTTTCCAATGAAGTGCACCTGGGCTCCACACAGTGCGGCCATAACCGCCTGATTAGCCCCTTTTCCGCCAAATCCAGTCGTGAAAAGCTGCCCCGCTAGGGTTTGACCCGGCTCTGGAAGTACATCGGCATAGGCGGTTAAATCCATCATTGCACTGCCTACAACGGCGATGACCGCCGGTTGTGTTCCATTAGATTGCATACCGCTAGGCTAGCGGTTATGACAAAAACTTCAATCATTCTGGATGTAGATACCGGCGTCGATGATGCATTCGCAGTGCTTTTTGCTGCGCGTCATCCAGAGATCAACTTGTTGGGCATTACATGTGTTGATGGAAATACCAATGTTGATCAAGTTGTCGCTAATACCTTCAAAGTTTTAGATGCTGCCGGAGCCGGAGATATTCCAGTGGCTCGCGGTGCAATCAAGCCGCTCTTGGGAAAGAGCCAGTACGCCGAATACGTACACGGGGCAGATGGCATGGGAGATTTGGGTATAGCTCCATCATCACGAAAAGTAGATTCACGTTCAGCTGTCGAGCTATTGAGAGATTTAGTAGAACAGTCAAAGGATCCCGTAACAATTGTTCCTCTAGCGCCATTAACCAACATCGCTCTGTTCTTGCGTGCATTCCCTGAGACCGCGAAAAAGGTTCACCGAATTGTTTTGATGGGCGGTTCGGCATCTGCAGGTAATGCGACCGCTGCTGCTGAGTTCAATGTTTGGCATGATCCAGAAGCTGCAGCGATTGTGTTCCAAAGCGGAGTCCCAATTACCATGTACGGCCTAGACGTATTCATGCGTCCCGGCATTAATCGTGAGCAAGCCATTGAGATGCAGAACTCAAGTAATCCTGCCTCACAATTTGGTGGTTCACTGGCATTA
>CAYNYE010000065.1:4564-5671 GCA_964401345.1 uncultured Candidatus Planktophila sp. | reverse complement strand
ACTCCATCGACCGCAGTTTTAATGTGCATGCGCATCGCCATCGCATGTGCTTGCTTCTTTTGTCGCAAGGTTGATTCGGTGTAGCGACGAAACTCTGATGCATCTACTTGATCTGCATAGGCATTGGGAAGCAAGCGAAGTAAAACTTCATCTTCTGGTGGTGTGTCATGGACTGTAATTCCAACCATTGCAGCCAAGGGATCATCGCTTTGGTGATCTACACGTTCAGCTAATAACTCAATAATCTGTTCAACTAGGTTGAGAAGCACTTCACGTTCGGCTTCAGTGAAGTTTGCTAGGTATGAGTTATCTCCGTGTCGAAAGAAGCCATGTTGAATCTCGCTCATAGCGCTTGATCACCGCGCTGAAGCGTTGCCCACAAACCGTATTCATGCAGACGAGCAACATCATGCTCCATCTCTTCGCGGCTTCCAGTTGAAACAACTGCCTTGCCTTCTGTGTGGACCTTCATCATTAACTCATGTGCTTTCTCTTTGCTGTATCCAAAAAGCTCCATCAATACATAGGTCACATACGTCATTAAGTTAACTGGGTCATCCCACACAATCGTTACCCAAGGAATATCTCCGCTGAAGATTGCTTTCAGCTCTTCTTCAATCTTCTCGTTTACATCAATCTTTTCTTTTATTTTTCCCATGATTAGCGAATAACAATCGCGAACTGTTCCGAGGCGATATCGCCTACGACTTGAACTCGCATTGTTACGACTCCTCGTTTTGCTTCGACAGTAGTAAAGGTAAATAAGCCAGTTGCATCAGAAAGCACTGCTGCGCCTACATTTTGCCACTTGCCATTAACATTTTTCTGCAATTGACCCGACTTACCGACCAATCGAGGCAAGAGCTGAGCTTTAATGACGATTGGTGAACCCTTAGCAACCGATACTGGCCGGTCTAGAACTATTGAGCTCTTCACAATCATCTTGGCTTCTTGAGAGACTGATTCGGCTTGCTCCCAATTCCCGACTGTAGTTAGGCGTAGTGATGCATTTCCGCCCAATGTCATTGGGGTCGAAATTGTTCCGTCGACACCAGTTACTAATTCCGTCACCTTGCTCCATGTGCTTTCATTGGCACGCTTAATCTC
>CAYNYE010000065.1:0-4464 GCA_964401345.1 uncultured Candidatus Planktophila sp. | reverse complement strand
ACATCAGCCCATGCATAAACAAAGTAACCCTTTTGTTTTTCCTTAGGGTCATATACATATGGCGTTGAGATAGAGAGCAGTTTGTTGTGAGAACGCAGCGCAACGCTTAACTCTTTTACTAACGCCACCCATCGAGGAGCCGTCTTTGTCCAGGTTGAGTTTCCGTCGACAAAGGCAAAGCCTTCGTAATCTAAATCAATTCCATCAAAATTATTTGTCAGCACTAAATCAACAATGGTTTTCACAATCGTTGAACGAGTTGTTGGATTCGCAAGATAGTTAGAGAGTTCAAGTTTTCCAGTTCCATCGGTCATCGTTGGAATTACTTGCAGTCCTGCGCGGCGGATTAAACAGACAGTATCCGCCATGGGCCACGATGGATTTCCAGTTACATAATCATTACGAATTACTGTTGGTGATTTAATGGAGAACCAGAAAGGCATTACCTCTTTCATCAAATCTTTGTTCTTGTATAAATACGAGTTCTCAATTGCTTGATTTTCTGCTGGCCCATATTGGGATGCATCACACACAGGTGGTTTTCCAGGAACGGTTGGCTGAGCAGATGGAAGTTTGCGCACCAATGGCATGATTGTTCGAACGGAGTAATAGGGCAACCATCCCGTAACAACCTTGCGTGGAGGTTTTTCTTCAGCGGTTGCGGTTTGTGTGGTTATTAGTGTTGTAAGAGTTGCAATTGTGGCAAGCGACAGTACGAAGGCGATGATGCGCTTCATAATTACTTTTCTTCGGGATCTGGCTTCAACCCTGCGTGAATCTCTTTACAGGTTGGACAGATTGGATACTTCTCGGGATCGCGAGATGGAATCCACTTCTTTCCACAGAGAGCTTTCACCGCTTTTCCTGTTACTGCGGACTCAACTATCTTCTCTTTCTTTACATAATGAGCGAAGCGATCATGGCCGCCATCATCTTCTTGAAGATTTTCATCAAGGGAAGGGCGAGTCAAGAGATCGGTGTCTGAATCCGACTCAATTCCAATTTTTCGAAAGATGCCCATGAGGTGGATAAGAATACCTATGTACACCCCAAAACTACGGGTAGAATTCGCAAATGAAGGACTTACTGAGAACCGAGCACTTAAGCCGTGCCGATGTCGAGTTACTGCTATCGACCGCCGCTGAATTTGCTGAGAATCCACTGCGATCAAACACAGCTTTAGCTAATAAAACTGTGGCGATCTACATGACAAAGCCTTCTACCCGTACTCGTCTTTCATCAGAAACCGCAGTCGCCCATTTAGGTGGAACACCAATCTTCATCCGCGGCGATGAATTGCAACTTGGTCGCGGCGAAACAATTGAAGACACCGCCAAAATCATTAGCGGTTACTGCAGCGCTTTAATTATTCGTACCTTCGCGCAATCCGATGTTGATCAATTAGGTGCTTATGCATCTATTCCAGTTATTAATGCATTAACAGATGATGATCACCCAACACAGTTGTTAGCCGATTGGTTAACGATTCGCGAAAACTTTGGAACAGATATTGCCGGTAGAAAGTTTGTTTACCTTGGCGATGGAAATAATATGTCTCACGCCTGGTTGATCATGGGTGCGATCATGGGTGCACATGTTGTTGCAGCCACACCAAGTGGCAAGTGGGCTCCAGATCCTGTCGTTGTTGCGGTTGCGAAAAACATTGCAGCAAACACCGGTGGAAAAGTTGAAGTGTCACATGATCCAGAAGCTGCAGCAAAGGATGCATCTGTTCTCTATACAGATGTGTGGATGTCTATGGGTGATTCAGAAAGTGATCGCGCTGAAAAAGTGCTGGCACTCTCTCCATTTGCAGTGACTGAAAACTTGATGAAGATGACAAGTAAAGATTCACTCTTTATGCACTGCCTACCTGCTCATCGCGGTGAAGAAGTAGAGGCTTCAGTCATTGATGGTCCACGCTCAGTTATTTGGCGCGAGGCCTATCACCGTCGCACAACTATTCAATCTATTCTTTATCACCTAATTCGTGGTGACTTGAAGGGCTATACGCACTAACATTTAAGACATGCGCGTAGTCGTCCCACGGGAAATCAAAGAGGGAGAAAAGCGCGTTGCGCTTGTCCCCGATGTCATCAATAAGTTAACTCGCTTAGGCCTTGATGTAACTATCGAAGCTGGTGCCGGAGTTCATTCGCAAGCCACTGATGCTGATTTTTCAGCCGCTGGTGCGACCGTTAAATCTGGAGATGTTTTATCTGATGCCGATGTTGTTCTGTCGGTGCAACCTCTTACGCCGCAACAAATGTCTACCTTGAAAAAAGGCGCAATCACAATTTCTTTCTTGTCCCCAGTTACCGCAGTTGATTCCATCGAAGCGGCTACTGCTGCAGGTGTCACCGCATTTTCATTAGAACTAGTTCCCCGAATTTCTCGTGCGCAATCGATGGATGCATTGACATCACAAGCATTGTGCGCGGGTTACCGTGCAGCGGTTGTTGGCGCTGAACTTTCACCACGTTTCTTCCCGATGCTGATGACTGCGGCAGGCACAGTTACTCCGGCACAAGTGTTAGTTCTTGGTGCAGGTGTTGCAGGTTTGCAAGCGATCGCAACTGCGCGACGTTTAGGCGCGGTTGTTTCTGCATACGATGTTCGTCCAGCATCTGCCGATGAGGTTCGTTCAATGGGTGCAACATTTATTGAATTAGAACTGGAAGCACTAGAAGGTGCTGGTGGTTATGCACGTGAGATGACTGAAGAGCGTGCTGCCAAGCAACGCGAACTCTTGACTCCCTACATCGCAAAATCACATGTGGTTATTACAACCGCAGCAGTCCCTGGTCGTCAGGCACCTCGCTTGATGACTCAAGCAATGGTGGATTCAATGGCGCCAGGAACAATCATCGTTGACTTGGCTGCTGAAACCGGTGGAAATGTTGAGGGATCCAAGCCTGGTGAAATCGTTGAAACACCGAGTGGCGTGCGCATTTGGGGTGGCAAAGATGTGCCAAGCCAACTGCCTTTCCACGCATCTTTCTTGTACTCACGAAATGTGGTCAATCTTCTGACTCTCTTTACAACTCCTGCCAAAGATGACCAAAAGGTTGCCTTTAACTTGGATTTTGAAGATGAAATTATTAATGGTGCTGCGGTAACGCACGCTGGTGCACGAAGAGGAGCTAAGTAATGGAACCGATGGCGATTGTTTCAATCTTCGTACTTGCAGTCTTTGTTGGCTTTGAGGTTGTATCAAAGGTTTCATCGACCCTGCACACGCCTTTGATGTCGGGTGCTAATGCAATTCACGGTGTGATTCTTGTTGGCGCGATCATCGTGGCCGACCACAGCACAACTAATCTTGAACTTGGGTTATCAGTTGCGGCAATCATCTTGGCGACTATCAACATGGTGGGTGGCTTTGTTGTTACCGACCGAATGCTTGAGATGTTCAAAGGAAATAAGAAATGAGCCGCACTCTGTATGACCTCATCGGTTTGGCCGCAGGTGTTGCCTTCATTCTTGCACTAAAGGGTCTTTCGCATCCCAAGACTGCGCGTCGAGGAAACCTCATCGGTGCCTTTGGTGCAGCGCTTGCAACTTTAGTTGTCTTCTTCTATTCCAATGAAGGTTCATCACTTCCACTCAACAACCTTGGATGGATCCTGGGTGCGATTGCAGTTGGTTTAATTATTGGCGTGCCCGCAGCACGCAAGGTACAGATGACTCAGATGCCGCAGCTTGTTGCACTATTTAATGGTGTTGGCGGCGGTGCTGCAGCACTGGTTGCGATTGTTGAGTACCTCAACCTTGGCGATAAGGCCACTACAGCGGTAGTTATCTTTACTGTATTTACCGTAATTGTTGGCTGCGTTTCATTTAGCGGTTCCATCATTACCTTTATGAAGTTGCAAGAGCTGATGACTACTCGCCCCGTAATTTTCCCAGCGGGCCGCTTTATTATCGCTGCTACTTTGGTATCAGTACTAGGCGTAGGTGGATGGGTTGTTAACTCACTTGGCACTACCCCGCTATTGATTCTTGCCGCACTTTCCTTGCTCTTTGGTGTTTTGTTTGTGCTTCCAGTGGGTGGCGCAGATGTGCCAATCGTTATCTCATTGCTTAATGCCTTTACTGGTTTAACGGTTGCAGCAAGTGGATACGTTCTTGATTCAACCTTGTTGATTATTGCGGGAACACTTGTTGGTGCCTCAGGAACTATCTTGACTCGTTTGATGGCAGAGGCGATGGGTCGTTCTCTATTTGGAACTTTGTTTGGTGCTTTCACCGCAAAGCCTCAAGATGCTGCAGCAGCTGGCGAAGAACGTCCAGTGCGTTCAGGATCACCTGATGATGTTGCGATCTTGCTTAATTATGCACGACGCGTTGTTATCGTTCCTGGTTTTGGTCTTGCTGTTGCGCAAGCACAACACACAGTTCGCGAACTTGCTGACTTGATGATCTCAAAGGGTATTGGTGTTGCGTACGGTATCCACCCAGAGG
>CAYNYE010000064.1:0-5691 GCA_964401345.1 uncultured Candidatus Planktophila sp. | reverse complement strand
AACTTCATTTCTGCAGCAAATGGATCAAGACCCATTGGTCCTAACTTCAATGCATAGCTGTGGAACTTCTTCATATTGAACTTATCGCCAAGACGCGCCTTTGCATCTTCGCGCGCAGTCATCCATACACGTTCTCCAACTTTGTATGAAATAGCTTGGCCTGGCCATCCCAAGTAACGATCAGTTTCACTACGTGAATGATCCTCATCGAGCAACGCCTGCTCATTAAGTAGCTTGCGTGCACTTTCTGCATTCCACACATTGCCATCAAAATCCTTGTATCCGAGGTGCATTCCGATATCGACAACAATACGTGCAGCACGTAACGCCTGTGCAGATAGGTAACCCATTTCAATTCCTGGTTCATCAAATGCACCCAGTTCATTCATGAAACGCTCTGCGTACAAAGCCCAACCTTCACCGTAACCACTGATCCATGCCGCTGTTCGCTGGAAACGCGTTAGGCGATCCTTTTCAACAGTTGCAGTTCCGATCTGTAGATGGTGACCTGGGACCGCTTCGTGATACCAGGTTGAAACCAAGTGCCAATTACTGACTTCATTCTTGCCCAACATTGGAATCCAGGTAGTTCCTGGTCGAGAAAGATCCTCTGTAGGTGGGTTGTAATAAGGAGCAGATGCACTTCCTTCTGGAGCTATTCGTGCTTCGCAGATTGCGATGCGAGGATCAATCTCGAAGAACTCGCCATTCATTCGCTTGATCGCCGCATCGGTGAAATCCTGAAGATACTTAATGACATTTTCAGGACCAACAACCTTGTACTTAGGGTCGTTATCCAAAGTGTCTGCAACTTCGCGAAGAGTCTTTGCTTCTGGGTTGATTAACTTTGCAAGCTCCCACATACGATCGTTGATCGCCTTGAGCTCTTGCTTACCCCATTCGTATGTAGCTGGAAGATCAAGTTGCGCACCTGTGAAGTAACGTGCCCACACCGCATAACGCTCTGCACCAACTGCATCATTTGGTGTTGCAATTGGAAGATATTGGTTGCGCAAAATATCTGCAGTCTCTGCCGAAGCTTTCTCTGCAAGCTTTGCTGCTTCATGGATCGCTGGGTACTTACCGTCGGCATCGAAGTTCTTGCACATCGCGCTGTATCCACCATTGGCATAACTTTCTAGCTGCTCAATGACTCCCTTTACCTGACGCTGCGCCGTTGTCTTGCCTGACTTTGCAACAGTCAAAATGGTTTCGCACCATGACTTGTATGCGCCAT
The DNA here is from genome assembly GCA_964401345.1 of uncultured Candidatus Planktophila sp. Lineage (GTDB taxonomy): Bacteria > Actinomycetota > Actinomycetes > Nanopelagicales > Nanopelagicaceae > Planktophila. The sequence goes on along the minus strand of CAYNYE010000064.1, from coordinate 4,454 downwards.
CTACTGCAGCTAAACGCTTGGCAATATTGTCAAAATCCTGTGCGGTGTTCTTAGGCATTAATTCAAAGATTGAGCGAACATTTGATGGTGGCGATGTAAGAACATTCCACAAAACAAAACCCTCTTGGCTGTCGTGCAAAGCAAGACCAGATTCCAGACGCTCTGTCATTACCGCTTTAGCGATGCGATCGATCTCATCGATTGGCTCCAGTGAAGCCAACTTCTTTAATGTCTCGCGGGTTAGATTTGCACTAACCTCGGCTGCAGCAATCGAAAAGTCATCCAACTTATCCTGGTTTAATCCATTACCAAGATAGGTGCAGCCCATTGGGCTCAATGCTGCTTCTTGATCGATGTAAACATCGCTGATTTCAAATATGGGTGATCTATGAGTCATGGCGCAAGTTTGGCAGTGGCTCTTGCCTTTGTCCACGGGTAAATATCAATAATTGCCGTAGGCTTCCATGATGAGCCAGACACACATTGTTCCTCCCAAGCTTCGAGGCTGGTTCCACTTAGGCGCTACCCCTGCAGTCATCATCGCCTCCTTGGTTCTTTTCATCTTAAGTGAGAAGTCATTGAAGTTTGCCGTCGCGGTGTACTCAATAACGGCGATCATGCTCTTTAGTGTTTCTGCTGTTTATCACCGCGTTCCGTGGGTGCCAGCGAAAAAGAAAATCTGGCGTCGTTGGGATCATGCAAATATAAATCTACTCATTGCAGGTTCATACACTCCATTTGCAGTTGCACTATTAGAAGGTCGCGACCGAACAATCTTGTTATCAGTTGTTTGGATTGGCGCGGCTATGGGTGTTGGCTTACGAGTCTTCTGGATTAATGCACCGCGCTGGTTATATGTCGCCAACTACTTATTGTTGGGATGGGTCGCTGTTTTTTACACCCCTGCGCTCTATCGGGCAGGCGGCTTCTGGGTGTTGTTGCCAATCGCAATCGGTGGGCTCTTTTATTCAGTGGGAGCAATCTTCTATGCCCTCAAGCGGCCTGGCCGTGAAGCCAAGTACTTCGGCTTTCATGAGCTCTTCCATATCTTTGTTTTAGCCGCATGGATCTCGCAGTACATAGCCATTTCAGTCGCGATTTACAGTAAATAGGCCCTTGCTCTAACCTAAGCCCACATCTATACATCTTTATTGAGCAGCGGGGTGCACCATGGCGCAGAAGAAGAGCTTCCTTAACTGGGTTGGCTTTACTGGCGAGGATGAAAGTTCAAACCAACCTTCATCAGTTGATCGCATCCGCGAACTTGAAGCACAGATTGCAGATCTAAAGTCTCGTCGCGACATTACAGGTTTGACCAAGGAAGAGTTTGAAATCCTTGCTACAGAGACAGCAATGTCGATGATTAAATCTGCCCAGGCCCGCGAAAACAAGGCTCAAGCAGCTGCTTCACGTTTAGTTGCAGAGACAACACGTGCAACTAAGGAAGAGTTAGAAGCTGCTGATGCAAAGGCCCGCTCAATCCTTTCCGGCGCAGAATCACGTGGTCGCAAATATATTCAAGCCGCAGAAGCTGAAGCGGAAGAGAAGCTTGCACAAGCAGAGGCCGAAGCTGAAAGCTTGATGGAGAGTAAAAAGCGAGAGATTGCAACACTTGCGACCGCAGCTCGTCGCGAAGGTGAACGAATCATCACCGAAGCCACAACTGAAGTTTCGGGTTATCGCCAATGGTTGGCTGGAGTTATCTCAGAGGCTGAGCGTCTTTACCGAATTCAAAAGCAATCACTGGATGCTGCAGAGTCAGCTATTCAGCAATCACGTAATCGTTTAGATGGCGCATTCCAGCGACTAGAAGAGCTACAAAAAAGTGTCCTAGATAATCTGAATGCTGATGACACTTTAATCAATCCTGGTCCGCTTAAAGTTTCTAGCCAACGCACCCGTCCAGCACTAGATGCACCTAAGAAAAGTGTGAAGAAGGTTGCAAAGAAGGCTGCCAAGAAAGCTCCGGCTAAGAAGAGCGCGGCCAAGAAAACTACAAAGCGCTAATTTAATTTAGCCCACCATCATGTCCACTCCCCGCGGCATCCGATACATACCTGCCATTGATGGTTTGCGTGCTGTCGCAGTTGTGGCGGTCATGCTGTATCACCTTGGTTTTGACTGGATTCCGGGTGGATTCTTAGGTGTAGATCTTTTCTTTGTTATTTCAGGTTACGTCATCACCCGCTTGTTATTGGATTCCATTCAACGAAGCGGCGGTTTAGATCTTCGCGCTTTTTATATTGCACGTATTCGTCGATTAGTTCCTCCGCTGTTGTTCATGATCATCGTGACAACGGTCTTCGTTGGAGCCTGGGCACCAGACACCATGAGACGTTTCTTGGCAGATACTCCTTTTGCGCTTTTTGGTGGAATGAATTGGTGGTTGGTGTTTCGTCATACGGATTATTTCGAAGCGATTGGTCGACCACCGTTGTTGCAACACACATGGTCCTTGGGCGTTGAAGCTCAGTTCTACTTGGTGTGGCCGTTAATTCTTCTGCTGGTTTTGCGCTATTTCGGTAAGAATAAGATTCCTGGGGCAGCGTTATTGATCGCTGCATTCTCTGGAATTGCTCTGCTCTTTGTTTCGCTTCAAATAGATGCAGCTAATGCTTCACAAGTTAGCCATGTGTACTTCGGAACAGATACTCACAGCATTGGTTTATTCCTCGGTGCTGCCCTTGCGGTTCGATGGATCCCTCAAAACCTTAATGAAACAGTCTCCAAGAAAGCTCAAGATTTCATTGATGGAATTGGTGTTTTTGGATTACTAGGAATCATCGCTGCTTTCTTATTCATTGATGAGAATGATCCAACTCTGTACAAAATCGCCTTTCCTTTAGCGGGAATTTTGGGTTGCGCAATCATTACTTCAATTGTTCACCCAGCATCCCGTTTTGCACCAATTCTAAGTAGTCGTCCCTTTGTATGGATTGGTGAACGTTCTTACGCAATTTACTTGTGGCACTGGGTTGTCTTTCAAGTAACTCGTCCCGAATATGATTTAGAAGGTGAAACTTGGGCTTTATATGCCCTGCGTGTGTTGATTGTCTTTGCACTGGCCGATATCTCACTGCGATTAGTTGAATTACCAGTTAGAACTGGGCTTATTGATTACTGGTTCAAGGGAATGAAATACCGAACCAAGCGCGTGCAGTTACGTCAAAAGTTTGGCGTCTTCCTTATTGTCATATCCACAATTGGCTTGACCGCAACATCTGCGGTGAGTGCAATTGCCGAAGGCGATCGTCAGTTAAATGCCTTAAAGCAACAATTGGAACAGCCTGCGGTTACTGCGCCGACAAATGAGGGCGGACTTTGGGTAACTGGAGACTCAGTTATCTTGGGAATCAGATTTGAGTTAGATGCTCGAGAGAACATTGGATTAATCAATGCACGTGTTGGTCGTCAGGCAACTGAGCTTCTTGAAGTCATCAAGAACGATAAAGGCAATATGGTTGGGTCGACCATTGTTTTCAATCTTGGCAACAACAATCGCTTAACGGAAGAACAGGTCGCGGCAATCTTTGCTGAGATCCAAGATCAGCCAAGCATTATTGTTGTAAATACCGCTGTACCTCGTGGCTGGCGGGATGAGAACAACGCTTTGATCGCACGATACGCAGCGCAATACGGCGCAAAATTAATTGACTGGGCTGCGATTTCAGAGGGCCACCCCGAATACTTCGGCCCCGATGGAGTTCACCTAGTTCCTGCAGGTGTTCGTGCCTATGTCGATGCCATTACTGCGCAACTTCCAACTGTTGAAGAAACAAGCGGACAATAAAAAATCCCCCACCGTTAAGTGAGGGATTTTTTAGTAAGAGTACTTTTTACTTAAACTCTCCAGGAATTCCAAAAGCTGTTGCTGATGCAGTTTGTCCATCTGAGTAAACAGATGAAACGCGGAACTGAGTCCATCCTGAATCACTTGCCTTTGTAACATTCTGAGTGAGTTGATCTGCTGGAACTGTTGCGATTACTGACCACTCGCCTGTTCCGTTTGCACGGATTTCAACGTTGTAACCAGTTAGACCTTCAACAGCTGTTGGTGCTACCCAGCGAAGCTTTAAGCCATCTTCGCTCTTGAGTGCAACAAACTTAGTTGGAGCTTCAACCGCTGTAACCGCAGTAGTTGGCTCTTCGCTTTCAGATGGAGTTGCAGATGCTGATGGCTCCGCAGTTTGTGACATTGACGGTGCAGGAGCTGCATCATCGCTGTCCTTATCTGAAGATTGTGACCACACGATAACTGCAAGAACAATTAATCCGACAAACAAGAGCGCAGCTGTGCGATCTTTTCTTGTTGATTGCTTTGGTGCAACTGATGCAGGTGCAGGTGTCGCTGGCTTTACTGGTGCAGCAACTACTGCAGGCTTTGGTGCAGATGTAACTGCAACTGCAGCCTTCTTCACAACGCGCTTTGCAGGAGCTTTCTTTGCAACCTTCTT
>CAYNYE010000063.1:0-5754 GCA_964401345.1 uncultured Candidatus Planktophila sp. | reverse complement strand
CCTTTGCCTTTGCATTGGCTGCAAAACATTGTGAACCAAATGCACAGGTATCAGCTCCGACACATTCGCGTCCTGATGTGCTGTTTGCCAGCCAGACTCGACGGTCAACTTCGGGAGCATCATCACGATCACCGCTAACACCTGGGGTTTTAGCCCAGGCAATTAAACGCTTGGCATCCTTTTCAAGAGATGAAACCTCCATCACAAGTTCGGTATCAGGATCAACATCCTCGCTGTTCATCTTTTGTAAGCAGATGTAGTTACCAACACCTTTATAGATCGCATACGAGATATCTCGACCTAGCTCTTTTTCAAGAGCTGGTACAACTGCAGGTAAATCGCGATCGACCAATTGACGTTGTAATGCGATCGTTGCGGTAGCAACCAATACCTTTCGTCCATGCACGATTCCGGGAATCAAGTAAGCAAGCGACTTTCCTGTGCCGGTACCGGCTTGGACCATCAGATGATGACGATTAGTTAACGCGTTTGCCACCGCTTCGGCCATTTCAATCTGACCTTCGCGGGCTGAACCACCAATTGCTTCTACGGCAACATCGAGTGCTCGTCGCACCTGTGCTGACATATCGCTCATTAAAGAGCCATCAAATCCATAAACTCATTTACTGGAGTTGACGATAGCTTGTTGTAATCAAGGCATAGATCAATGATCTGCTTTTGCTTATCTGCATCATAAATACGTGCAAGGTTGGTCTTGTACTTTTCGATCAAGAGCGGAATACCTTCGGTGCGACGACGTGCGTGCCCAATTGGGTACTCAACGGCAACCTCATCAAAAACAGTGCCATCCTTGAATTCGACGGTAATTGCGTTGGCAATTGAGCGCTTTTCAGGATCGTGATAATCAGCTGTGTAGACAGGATCTTCAACGCAGACAATCTTTTCGCGCAACGCATCAATGCGTGGATCTGAGGCAATATCTTCTTCGTAATCACGTGCAGTTAATCGACCAAAGATAAATGGAACCGCGACCATGTACTGGATACAGTGATCTCGATCAGCAGGGTTATTAAGCGGACCCTTCTTATCAATGATTCGGATACATGCCTCGTGGGTACGGATCGTCACCTTTGCGATGTCATCTGAAGTTTTACCTGCAGCCTGCATCTGGTGGTAAATCGTCATCGCAGCTTCAACACCGGTTTGTGAGTGGAACTCTGCTGGGAATGAGATTTTAAACAAAACATTTTCCATCACATATGAACCGTATGGACGTTGGAACTTGAATTCATTTCCCTTGAATGAGACATCGTAGAAGCCCCAGGTCTTTGCAGTAAGTGCTGATGGATAACCCATTTCGCCAGTCTTTGCGATCAATGCAAGACGTACTGCGCGAGATGTTGCATCTCCTGCCGCCCACGACTTACGTGAACCTGCATTGGGAAAGTGACGGTAGGTACGAAGTGATTGACCATCTACCCATGCTAGCGAAACCGCAGCAAGTGCTTGATCGCGCGTTAAGCCCATCATCTGTGCGACAACTGCCGTTGATGCAACCTTGACCAAGACAACGTGATCTAGACCGACCTTGTTAAATGAGTTTTCCAAAGCGATACAGCCTTGAATCTCATGAGCCTTAATCATCGCGGTTAAAACATCTTTAACTGTGAACTTCTTATCTGTTGTACGAGTCAACCAGTCAGCGGTTGCAAGGATCGCACCTAAGTTATCTGAAGGGTGTCCCCATTCAGCAGCTAACCAGGTGTCATTGAAATCTAACCAGCGAATCATTGCGCCAATGTTGAAAGCACCTTGAACTGGATCTAAAACATGCTTGGTGCCTGGAACCTTTACGCCATTGGCAACTGTTAACCCCGGAACAACTGGCCCCAAAAGCTTGGTGCAGGCTTCGTATTCAAGGGCTTCTAGGCCACAACCAAGTGTGTCCATAAAGCAGTTCCATGCAGTCTCGTAAGCAACCGGTGACTTGATTTCATAATTAAGCGCGTAATCGACGATATCGATAATCGCTTGATCGTAAGGCTGGTTACCTTGGGCTACATGGCTAGACATTGTTTAGCGCTTTTCGATTGGAAGGTACGGACGATCCTCTGGACCAACATATGTTGCTGTTGGGCGGATGATCTTTCCATCGTTGCGCTGCTCAATAACGTGAGCTGTCCAACCTGAAATACGTGCCATCACAAATAGAGGCGTGAAGTAATTAACTGGAATCTTCATCGCATCGTATGCAACCGCTGAGAACCAGTCCACGTTAGGGAACATCTTCTTAACTTCCCACATCACTGATTCGATGCGCTCTGCAATGTTGTAAAGGTTTTCCTTGCCAGCAGCATCTGCAAGCTCCTTGGTAAGAACCTTCACGATCTCGTTGCGAGGATCTGACACTGTGTAGACAGGGTGACCGAAACCAATTACAACTTCCTTGTTCTCTACACGTTGGCGGATATCTGCCTCTGCCTGATCTGGTGTTGAGTAACGAAGCTGAATCTCAAGTGCGACCTCATTTGCACCACCATGCTTTGGACCGCTGAGCGCTCCGATTGAGCCAGTGACACATGAGTAAATATCTGCGCCGGTTCCTGCAATAACGCGACCGGTAAATGTTGAAGCGTTGAACTCGTGCTCTGCATATAGAACTAGTGATGCATGCATCGCCTTTTCCCAGAGCGCGCTTGGCTTTTCTCCGTGAAGTAGGTGCAAGAAGTGTGCACCGATTGAATCATCATCTGTTTCAACCTCGATGCGCTTTCCGTTATTTGCAAAGTGGTGCCAGTACCCAAGAAGTGAACCGGTCTTTGCCAGCATTGAATCTGCAATATCGCGTGCTTCTTCTTCAGTGTGCTTGGTTGACTCTGGTGTGACCGCACCAATTGCAGAAAAACCTGTTCGCAAAACATCCATCGCATGGGCAGATGCTGGAAGCTGCTCTAGAACTGTCTTGACCTGAGGTGAAAGCCCGCGTAGACCCTTGAGCTTTGCCTTGTAGGCATCAAGCTGGGCCTGTGTAGGTAGATCTCCGTGCACGAGAAGGTATGCGACCTCTTCGAACTGGCAGTTAGCGGCCAAGTCCTTGATCGAGTATCCGCGGTAGTGAAGATCTGCTCCACCTACTGCGCTCAGCGCCGTGTTTCCCGCTGGTACTCCAGAGAGTGCAACTGACTTCTTTACTTTGATTTCTGTCATGGTCCCTACCCGTTGTCTTTACCTAGTGTTTGGTCAAGTGCTTTTTCATATTCATAGTAATTAATAGCTTGGTACAACTCTTCACGTGTCTGCATCGTGTCGATCACATTGGCCTGAGATCCGTCACGGCGAATCGCGGTGTAGACATTTTCTGCCGCCTTGTTCATCGCACGGAAAGCTGACAGTGGATTGAGGATCATCTTTACGCCATTGGCAGCCAGCTCTTCGCGGCTAAAGATTGGTGTCATTCCGAACTCGGTGATGTTTGCCAAAATTGGCTTGGAAACCGCCGATGAGAAAATCTTGTAATCCTCTAATGTACGGATCGCCTCAGGGAAGATTAAATCTGCGCCAGCTTCGATATATGCATGAACGCGATCAAGCGCTGACTCGACACCTTCATTTGCGATCGCGTCGGTGCGGGCCATGATCTGAAAGTTTTCATCGGTGCGCGCATCAACTGCGGCTTTAATGCGATCGACCATTTCTGCCTTTGAAACAATCTCTTTGTTGGGGCGATGACCACAGCGCTTTGCACCTGCCTGATCTTCGATATGCATCGCGGCAGCGCCAGCTTTGATTAAATCCTTAACGGTTCGACCGATATTGAAAGCTGATGCACCAAAACCGGTATCGGCATCGACAAGCAGCGGCACATCACAGACATTTGTAATACGGCGAACATCGATCAAAACATCTTCAAGGGTTGAAATTCCTAGATCTGGAACTCCCAGTGAACCTGCGGCAACTCCGCCACCTGAAAGATAGATCGCGCGAAAACCTGCGCGCTTGGCCAAAAGAGCATGGTTAGCGTTAATGGTTCCAATAATTTGAAGCGGGGATTCTTCAACCAAGGCCTTCTTAAAGGCCGCACCTGCGCTGGTTACGCTCACAGGTTGAGTGTAACTACCTCAAACAGGCTCGCAAACTCCCTAAGTAGTTGAATATTCAACTACTTTGTTATACGGTACCGACATGGCCCAATTACCAGCGTTATACATAGGTCACGGAGCACCGATGTTGCTCGATGATGAGTTATGGACATCACAGTTGAGAGGTATCGCTAAGCAGATCGAAAAACCGACCGCGATCCTGATTGTGAGCGCGCACTGGGAGTCAGCCCCTGTGACCTTCAGTAGCCCGGTTGCGGGAACTCCCCTGGTCTATGACTTCAGTGGTTTTGCTAAAAAGTTTTTTGAGATGACATACGCGACTCCGGATGCAACCCAGCTCATGAATTTAGTTGCATCATTAATGCCTGACAATGAACAAGTTTTTCAAAGTAACCGTGGTTTAGATCATGGAGCGTGGGTGCCGCTGAAAGTTATGTATCCAGATGCAGATATCCCTGTTCTACAAATGTCGATGCCAACAAGTGATCCCGGAAAGTTAATTGAACTAGGAAAACGTTTACAACCTTTGCGCGATATGGGTGTTTTAATTATCGGCAGCGGTTTTATGACACATGGTCTGCCATATTTGCGAGACTGGAGCACCGATGCGGTTGCACCAACCTGGTCCAGCGAGTTTGATGCATGGGCGGCTGAAGCTCTTGCTAAAGGCGATGTAGAAACTCTGTCAGCCTTTAAGGACAAAGCACCTGGAATGCCTTATGCCCATCCAACCGTTGAACACTTCACACCGTTGTTTATTACTTTAGGTGCAGCGCAAAAGGCAGATGCACCAGTTGATACCTTGATCGATGGCTACTTTATGGGGCTATCGAAGCGTTCAATTCTTGTTGCGTAGGTGAAGTAATTCGATGGCGGCGATTGCACTGTCATAACCCTTATCTTCTTTGCTACCCGCGCGACCACTGCGAGCAATCGCTTGATCCAAATCGTTGCACATCAAAACGCCATACCCGATTGGCTTTCCGTACTTCAGCGAAACATCGATAACACCTTGCGTTACACCTTGGCAGACATAATCAAAGTGTGGAGTTTCGCCCTTAAGAACTAGGCCCACCGCAACAACGGCATCAAACCCTGCTTCAAATGCATACTGGGCAGCAAGAGGGATTTCGAATGAGCCCGGAACGTACTGAACATCAATACTTTTTACCTGTGCCTGTTCAAAGGCGCGCTGGGCACCTGCGATCAAGTCATTACAAATATCGAGGTGCCACGAGGAAGAGATGATCGCAACCTTGGCGTTTGGAAGCGGCTTGATACCGATTTCTGGTGCGTGTCCTGCCATTTACTTGCCTCCTCGTATGTGACCAAGTTTTTCTTCCTTGGTAGCTAGATACTTTTCATTAAATTTATTAGGAGCAACGGTTAAGTTGGTTTGCACTACCTCTACCCCAGCATCACGCAACGCTTGGACCTTGTTGGGATTGTTAGTAAGCAAGGTCAGCTCTTTCAGCCCCAAGGTTCTAATAATCGCAATCGCATCAGACCAATCACGGGCATCGATTTCATGACCCAGGTGCAGGTTGGCATCGATCGTATCCATGCCCTTGTCCTGTAACTGATACGCCTTGATCTTTTCAGTTAAACCGATTCCACGTCCTTCGTGATCGCGAAGGTAAACAATGTAACCATGACCGTACTGCTCAATCATTGAAATTGATTTTTCCAGCTG
>CAYNYE010000062.1:0-5919 GCA_964401345.1 uncultured Candidatus Planktophila sp. | reverse complement strand
AACGGATGCGTGACAAGTTAAGTCCTGCTCCTGATCCACCCTTGAAGATCATTCCTTCTTCGCGGTACCAGTTAAGGATGCTGTCCATAGTGTCATCAACTGACAAGATGAAACATGCTGAAACCTGCTGTGGCTCTTGTGTTCCAACGTTGAAACACACTGGTGAGTTGAATGAGAAGATTTGGTGAGCGAGCATGTATGTAAGCTCGTGCTCAAAGATCTCTGCATCCTTATCTGTTGCAAAGTAACCGTGCTCTTTTCCAGCCTTTGTGTATGTCAGAACAACACGATCGATTACCTGCTTCAAAGACCACTCGCGGTTTTCAGCACCGACTGCGCCACGGAAGTACTTTGTTGTAACGATTGTTGATGCGTTTACAGACCATGTATCTGGAAACTCAACACCACGCTGCTCAAAAACAGTCTCGCCCGTTTTCCAATTCTGCTGCACTACATCACGGCGCTCCCATTTAATTTGATCGTATGGGTGCACACCTTCCGTTGTGTAGATGCGTTCGATCTTCAAGCCCTTACCCTTAAGAGTGTTGTGGGCCTTGATTTTCGCTGGTCGGTTGATGACCGTCTCTGACATATGTATTTCCCCGTCTTCTAGTTAGTTCTTAATTTTTTGTGGTGCGGCATTGCTATTTTCGGTGCTGTTTGTGGTGCTGAGTGATTCTGAAGCAATTGGGGCATTGCTTGAAGGTAGAGCGCGGAGAAGAGCGATCTCACCTTCGAAATCTTCAAGGGAGGCAAAGTTACGGTACACAGAGGCATAACGTAAGTAGGCAACCTCATCGAGCTCGCGGAGTGGCGCAAGGATTGCCATGCCCACCTCCTGTGCTTCGATCTCTGCTTGACCGGTGCGGCGAAGAGACTCTTCTACGCGCTGAGCAAGCAAAACTAAATCGTCCTCATTAACGGGACGTCCCTGGCAGGCTTTACGAACACCAACCAAGACCTTCTCGCGGCTGAAAGGCTCTGTGGCCCCGCTGCGCTTAATAATGTTGAGAAGCGAAAGCTCCTGCGTTGAGAATCGCTGGCCACACTGGGGGCACTCGCGACGACGGCGGATTGCTGCGCCATCTTCCACTGGACGGGAGTCCACAACGCGGGAATCTTCATTGCGACAGAATGGGCAATTCATCTCGGCGTGTCCTCCAATCAATGCTCGATATTTAACAGTTCGGGTGTAAAGGGCTTTTTAGGGCGGATTGGAAAACTTACCGTAAAACCACAACTAATGGAAGTTTTTACCGCTTTGACCCCTACATCTTGTGTTAACTATAAAGCAATAATTGAGACTCTGCCTGTTGAAACTGAGATATGGCTCAATAGGGCGTGTCGTGGCTAAGCGGTTGGGATACGGAGCTTCTGTCCCGCCTGGAGATCAAAGCCTGTGAGGTTGTTGACCTCGCGGATCTCATTGACCAGCCCCTGCACATCCCCCGATGCATACGCCGCTGCAACTGACCACAGGGTCTCTCCTGGAGCCACAACCACGATCTCGTATGAAGGCGCTGTGCTTGCCTCGACCTGTCCGGCCCCGGACTGAGAAGCAAAGCCAGCTGCCATCACGACGGTCAGCGAGAGAACAACTAATGTGCGAGCAAGTCGGCCACGGCGCGTCAAGCGACCGGACGGATTGGCTTGAAGTGCTTGATTTACAATGCTTTTTCCACTTGTTGTTGAACCAAATGAAGTGACTGTAAGTGTGCTCATAGTTTTTCTCCTGCTGTCTTACCTTGGGGAAGGTGTTCGAACAACTGTTCGAATAAGACAATTAAACACCCCACCACTGACAAGTGCAACATTTTTTCGAACAGGTGTTTGAATTTTTTCCCAAGCTGTGTCACCCTATGTCTATGGCAAAAAACGTAACTGAACTTCCCGATGGCCCTGCAGGCGAGCACGGCTTAACCGCCCGCCAGCTCAAGATCCTTGGCGCAATCAAGGATGCCCTTGAAACCAACGGCTATCCCCCTTCAATGCGCGAGATCGGCGTCGTCGCCGGCCTGACCTCTCCAGCCTCGGTCAAGTACCAGCTGGAAGCCCTGGAAAAGAAGGGCTTTATCCGCCGCGACCCAACCCGTGGTCGCGCACTCGAAGTTTTAATGCCCGATGAAAAGACCGCGGAGAACTCAACACCAGTTGATGCCACCCGCTACATCCCTCTTGTAGGCCGCATCGCAGCTGGTGGGCCAATCACCGCAGAGCAATCAGTTGAAGAGACCTTCCCACTTCCAGAATCACTTGTAGGAAGCGGCGATCTCTTTATGCTCAAGGTCGTTGGAGAATCAATGATTAACGCTGCTATTTGCGATGGTGATTACGTCGTTATTCGCGCTCAAAAAGAGTGTAATAACGGTGAAATCGTTGCAGCGATGATTGATGGCGAAGCAACTGTTAAGACCTTCTCCCGTAAAAATGGGCATATTTGGCTGCTTCCAGCTAATGATGATTTTGCTCCAATTGATGGAGACAACTGCGAGATCCTTGGAAAGGTCACCGCGGTCCTTCGCTCAGTTCGCTAATGTGATGAATTACGCAACAATAATGTTGCGTAATTGAGATAGGTGCCCTAGAGTCTTTCGGTATAGATACCTACCGAAAGTTGAGCGATGTCCCTGTTTAAGAAATCTGCCCTAATAACAGCTGTTGTAGCCCTTTTCGCAACCATCCTTACCGGGTGCTCATCCAGCAATGAACAAGCAACCGAAGTCACCGAGCTAACGGTCTATTCAGGCCGCTCTGAAGAGTTCATCGCACCCTTCTTTGCTCAATGGGAAGCGCAATCAGGCATCAAGCTCAACATCCGTTACGGTGATTCTGCAGAGCTTGCAGCGCAGATTCTTGAAGAAGGCAGCAACTCCCCTGCAGATCTATTTCTCTCACAAGATGCTGGTTCTCTTGGCGCAGTAGCCGAGGCTGGTTTATTTACACAGCTGTCAGATGAGATCGCATCAGCGATTCCTGCAACTTATGTTGCAGCAAATCGCAACTGGGTCGGTGTTACAGGTCGCGCTCGCGTCTTTGCGTATGCACCAGATCGCGTTAAGACCCTGCCATTGTCAGTTACAGATTTAACTAAGAGCGAGTACAAAAACCAGATCGGCATCGCGCCAACTAACGCCTCTTTCCAAGCTTTCTTGACTGCGCTGATTGAAAACAAGGGTGCTGATTTTGCTAAGAGCTGGTTAAAAGCGCTGCAGGCTAATGGCGTAAAGATCTACGCCAAGAACAGTGCAATTGTTGAAGCGATCGATAAGGGAGAAATCTCTATTGGCCTTGTTAACCACTATTACATCTGGGAAGTCAGCGAAGGTCTAGGCCGTGAAGTCAATGTTAAGAACGGCTTTTTTGCACCAGGAGATCTAGGAAACTTGATTAACGTTTCAGGTGCTGGAGTTCTTGTATCAAGCAAGAAGTACGCAGCTGCTGAAGATTTAATTAACTACTTAACCTCTGCTGCTACCCAAGCAAAGTTTGTGTCCGATACCCATGAATACGCACTGGTTTCAGGTGCTCCGGCTCCCGAGGGTGTTCCTGCACTTGATCAAATCGGTGCGCCAACAGTTGATCTAGCTGCGTTGAAGAACATCAAGCAGACTCAAGATCTACTTATTGAGGTTGGGCTTCTCTAACACATGCCAACAACTTTCCCCGATAGCACCAAGGTTGCACTGACGCAGAGTGCGCGTAAACAGCGCGCTTTACGTGGTGTTCTCAATGGTGCCGTTGGGGTGGTTGCAGCTTTAGCGTTGATTCCGATTATTTACTTGGCGATCCGTGCCAGCCAAAAGCCGGTCGCTGAAATTGCGCAGTTATTGATCCGCCCTAAGACTCTGGAAGTTCTTGCAACAACATCGGCGCTAGTTGCCTGTGTTGTTTTCACAACCGTTGTGATGGGCGTATTAATGGCTAGCGGGCTTCACTTTATTCGCTTGCCTTTCAGAGGACTTCTGTTGATTCCAACGGTTTTGCCTCTTGCTATTCCTTCTTATGTCTTTACCTACACCTGGGTGGCTTTGATCCCAGAGTTTTCTGGCTTCTTTGCTGCAGCTTTTATTTTGTCGATCACCACTTTGCCGTATGTCATATTGGCAACGCTGTCAGGTCTTCGCACCGTCGATAATTCGCAGCTAGAAGTGGCTAGATCTCTGGGTTTAACTTTGCCGCAGACCTTTAGACGTGTTGTTTTTCCTCAGGTCAAAGGCCACATCAGTGCAGGAGCCTTACTTGCAGCGCTGTACACAATCAGTGACTTTGGTGCGGTTTCTCTACTAAATGTTGAAACCCTGACCGTGACAATTCAAAACATGTACCGCGCTTCCTACGATCGCAGCGCAGCGGCGGTTATCTCTTTTGTCTTGATCGCTTTTTCAACGGTTGTGGTTTTAGCTGATGAAAAGATCAAGCACCAGACTCCAGACAGCTCTGTGGTCAAGGTTGCAGCAAAGCGAAACACATTAATTGAAAGCACCTGGCTGCGCCTTGCAGTAGTTGCAACCGTTGGGCTTTACGCCTTTAACGCCGTTGTTATTCCTTTCTATGTTTTGATCTCACGTTTTTTTAGCAATCAGGTAGCCATCAACTGGGGCGATCTGTTGACCGCATCGATTTCAACGATTTCAGTTGCAGCCCTTGGCGCATTGATTGCACTTGTTTTATCGGCACCTCTAGGAATCATTCTTTCTGCAACGCCATCACGCATGGGTCGTTTTGCTCAGCGCATCATCACCATCGGTCACGGCTTACCTGGCGTGGTTGTCGGTTTAGCGGTGGTTTCAATCGGTTCAAAGCTAGGTGCTTTGTATCAAACAACCTTCTTGCTGGCCTTTGCCTATGCCCTGCTGTTCTTAGCTAAATCAGTAGCCAGCATGAACTCCTCACTTTCCCGCGTCCCAACCAGCGTTAAAGATGTTGCTTCGACTTTGGGTATGAATCAATGGAATGTCATCAAAAAGGTTGTGGCACCTATTGCCGCACCAGGTATTGGTCTTGGAACGATCTTGGTATTTCTGACGGCAATGAAGGAGCTTCCAGCCACCTTGATGCTTCGTCCAACCGGTTTTGAAACCCTTGCCACGCAGATCTGGTCATCTGCTTCGATTAATCGATTTAACGAGGCTGCGCCTTATGCATTAATCTTGGTACTGATCGCAGCGTTACCAACATTTTTGATTAGCCGTCCTGACAAAGCTGATCGCACATTTATCCAGGAGAACTTAGGAGGCGACAAGTGAGCTCACTTGAGATCTCCCACCTCAAGGTAAACCTTGGTAATCGTTTAATCCTTGATGATCTTTCCTTCTCTTTAGCTGAAGGTCAGATCGCTGCCCTATTGGGTCCATCGGGTTGCGGTAAGACAACGCTGCTTCGCAGTATTGCTGGTTTGATTCAACCAAGTGATGGAACTATTCGCTTTGGTAAGCAGCTTGTTTCACTTTCATCTTTGGTGATGCCATCACATAAGCGCAAGATTGGGTATGTTCCTCAAGAAGGCGCACTCTTTCCACACTTAAGCGTTGCCGACAACATCGCCTTTGGTTTGGATCGTTCTGTATTTACCAAGGATCAGATTCGCCAAACAACAAAAGAGATGTTGACTCTGATCGGTTTGCAAGGTTTTGAGAACCGCATGCCCAACCAACTATCAGGTGGTCAGCAGACCCGCGTTGCACTTGCGCGCGCACTGGCGATTAAGCCCGCCATTGTTTTATTGGATGAGCCATTCTCTGCTTTAGATGCTGCGCTTCGTGGAGATCTGCGCAGCGATGTTATTGATCTGCTTCGTGCAAGCAAAACCACCGCCATCTTGGTGACCCATGATCGTGAAGAAGCCCTGGTCTCTGCCGATGTTGTAGCCCTTATGCGCGAAGGCAAGATCGTTCAGCAAGGTTCACCAGAGGCTGTGTA
>CAYNYE010000061.1:0-5996 GCA_964401345.1 uncultured Candidatus Planktophila sp. | reverse complement strand
AGTTCAATTGGCTTACTGTGAATCGGGCAGCACTTCGCGCCATCGATATCAATCAGATCACCCGGAAGCTTGAACTCTTCACATCCAACACAGTAAGGACCTTCGTACTTACCGGCATAGATGTGCCCAGAATCTTTGAGAGATTGTAAAAACTTTTGTACGCGCTCGGTGTGACGCTTCTCAGTGGTACGAATGAAATCATCGTTGGCAATATTGAGATGCTCCCAATTCGGCTTCCATGCATCTGCAACTAACTTATCTACCCATGCCTGTGGTTCAACATTGTTGGCATCTGCGGTACGCATAACCTTTTGACCATGCTCATCAGTTCCAGTTAAGAACCAGACAGATTCGCCTTTTTGACGATGCCAACGGGTAAGGACATCTCCGGCAACGGTTGTGTAGGCATGCCCAATATGTGGGGCGTCGTTGACGTAATAGATCGGCGTCGTTAAATAGAAGGACTTAGTCACTGGCTCATCTTATTCGCATCGACCACAGCGGCATAAACGAGGCGTTTTGCGATGCCAAACTCTTCGGCAACGGTAGCAATCGCCATCTTTCGATCCATTCCAGCTGACTCAAATTCGCGCACTCGACCGACCATATCTGCTGCGGTTAGCGATGCAGAGTCAGTCACCGCGCCAGCAATGACCAAGGTGATTTCGCCCAGGATTTCATGTGCCTGTGCCCACTGAGAAAGCTCTGCCAAAGTTCCACGAATCGTTTCTTCATACCGCTTGGTCATTTCGCGACAAATCGCTGCTTGACGATCTGCACCAAAGACATTGACGCAATCTGACAACGAATCAACAAGTCGGTGTGGTGCTTCGAAAAAGACCATCGTTCGTTCTTCAAATCGAAGTTTTTCAAAGGTGGCTAAACGAGCACCAGCGGTACGTGGTGGAAAACCTTCAAATGAAAAACGATCTGTAGGTAAGCCAGACAATGCCACCGCCATCGTTACGGCACTTGGTCCTGGAATTACTGAAACTTCAACACCTTCTGCGATTGCATCACGCATCAATCGAAAACCAGGATCGCTAATGGTTGGCATTCCTGCATCGGAAACAACTAATACCGTTGCTCCGCTCTTTAGCTCGGTTAAGAGCTCGCGAGTTCGATCCTCTTCATTGCCTTCAAAGAAGGAGACCACGCGTGCAGTGAAGCTCACTTCGATATCTGCGCACAAACGATGAAAACGTCGAGAGTCTTCGGCGGCAATAATCGAGGCGGATTCGATGGCGTTCTTTAGGCGTGCGCTTGCATCCCCAGGATTACCCAAAGGAGTAGCTGCCAAAATGAGCGTCATGGCCTAATCCTCTCAGTCATTAGGGCTAAACGCACATACGCTTGTCCTATGACCGCAGCTATCGCTCCGATACTCATTGCACTTGCCTCATTTGTGCTGCGTCTTGTGAACCTGGGTTCAACCAAGGGATTTATTTTTGATGAGGTTTATTACGTTGATGGCGCACGAGACCTACTGAAATACGGCGTCGAAGTCAGTGGAAGTAACCCCGAATTCATTGTTCATCCTCCAGTCGGAAAGTGGTTGATTGGCGCAGGTATTGCGATCTTTGGAGATAACGAGTTTGGCTGGCGCTTTGCAACCGCCCTTATTGGAACCCTTTTGATTCTGGTCTTCGCTCGATTGGTGCACGTACTTTTCTATTCACCATTGTTAACCGCACTTGGCGCAGCTTTGATGGCACTTGATGGGTTGCTCCTGGTGCATTCAAGAACAGCTCTGCTTGATTTGTTCTTAACCTTCTTTGTTCTTGTCGGAGTTTTGCTGTGGCATCGAGATAGACATTGGTGGGCGGGATTGGCCTTTGGTTTAGCGCTTGGATGTAAATGGAGCGCAATCTATTTCATCGCCATAATTGCATTGGTAGCTGTGTACCGAATCTTGGTCAATATGGATATCCGTGATTCATTCAGATTAATTGCAAGAAAATTTGCACAATACGGATTACTTCCGATCACTGTCTATTTAATGACATGGATTGGATGGTTCTTATCTGATCGTGGATGGGATCGACAATCATCATCTAATCCATTGATTGCGTGGTTGAACTATCACTCTGAAATGCTTAACTTTCACACCGGCTTAACCGAGTCACATCCTTACCAAGCAAATCCTTGGAGCTGGCTTGTCATGGGAAGGCCAACATCATTTTTCTATGATTCACCAAGTGAGTGCGGAGCCAAGAGTTGTGCGCGTGAAGTCTTAGCTTTAGGTACGCCCATTTTGTGGTGGATGGGAACGATCGCGATTGCAGTTGTAATTGGTTACTGGATCAAATCATTGGTAAATCGTTCAGTAGATTCTGCAGCAAATATTGTCACCATCGGAATCATTGCGGGATACCTACCGTGGTTTGCGATGCAACAACGCACCATGTTTTCCTTTTACGCGATCATCATCGAGCCATTTATGATTCTGGCGATTGTGTACTGCGCAAAGTTATTACTAGATAGTGATTTAAAGCCATCTGTTTCACAATCAATTGTGGGCGGATTGTTTGCCCTGGTTGTGCTGTGTTTCCTTTATTTCTTGCCGCTTTATACGGGCCAAACCATCACATACGATGATTGGAAAATGCGTATGTGGTTTGACTCGTGGATTTGATTATTCGTTAGCTGCGCGCGCTTGGTGCAAGCGTTCGACCGCTTCATCTGCAAGTTGCTGATCAAAGATCTCATCACGAGAAGGTGATGCTGCAGCCAATGCTTCTCTTTCAAGTCGCTCTTGCTCTTCACTCCATTGACCAGGAATGGTCAGGTCAATTACACGCTTTGGAACAACCGCCTTTGGAGCGTTTACATAGGTAGGAACTGGAACTTCAGTTGGCTCCCACGCATTGCGAACAGCAGCGGTTCCTTGAGGCAAGATGACAACACCTTTGAGTTCACGCTCTGACAATGGAATCCAATGTTCAGTACTTGGCTTAGGTTGAACAACCTCTGCAAGATTTGTATTTGAGACACCTGAATTTTGTCGATTGAGCTGCTGCACGCGACGCTTCTGCAATTGATCAGCAATTACATGACGGCGAACACTTGCGATGTAAATCAGCAAACCAGATGCTGGCACTAGCGCGTAAATAAATGGCATTGTGTTCATGGCTCCACCTATAACAGTTGTAACTAGTGAAAATGCAATTAACAAAAATGTAAGTCTGCGACGAAGCAGAGTTTGGCGATTCTTAGCTTCTTGATCTAAATCAATATGGATCGCACCACCGTTAGTACTTGCGTGCGGAGATTGATTAGCAACAACTCGAAGTGCGCCCTTGAAACGTTCTACTGATTTTCCGGAGAACTCATTTCGATCATGGATCCAGCGGGGCGCAAAATAAGCGACCCACATTCCAATGATCGCAATGTAAATAAGTCCCGAAGTCATGATGGGTAAATCTAAAGGAAGGGGTGATGCTTTTTGGGGATTTAAGCGCTACTTGATTGCGGAATTTTCCTTCACAAATACGATGTGATCCCGCCATTGGCCATCAATATGCAGGTATCTAGGGCGCTCTCCCTCAAAAATATATCCAGCTTTTTCAGCGACTCGACGGGAGGATGCGTTCTCAGGTCGCAGATTTATCTCAAGGCGATGGAGCCTTAGCTCCGAAAACGCATACTGGGTAAGGATTTCTACCGCCTGTGTAGTAAAACCCCGGTTAGCAAAGTTTCGATCGATCCAGTAACCGATGTGACCACCGCGCATCGCACCGTACATGACCCCACCTAAAGTGATTTGGCCAACTAATTGCGATTGATGCCAGATGGCAAATGACAAGGATCGGCCGTTGCGAGCTTCATGGTTCAAGATCTTTACCATCTCGAAAAAAGAGGGCAGTTGGCTGTAACTCTCTTCACCCGCTTGAGGAATTGTGGCCTCCCACGGAGATAGCCAATCTCGATTTTCTACGCGTACGCGATTCCACTGCGCTCTATCTCTAAATCTCAGTGGACGAAGGGAGATGTCATGACCATGAATTTCAATTGGCCAAGAGCTTTTCATGAACTTAGATGTAGCGACGCTCTAGAACTACTACCGTCACCTGATCGCCGGTTTTCAGCGAGGTGTCGCTTTCAGAAACTGCAATGAATGCATTTGCATCTGAAAGCGTGGATTGCTCATCTTGATTTTCCAATGGGACAACTGACTTTCCATCTTCGGCCAAAATCGCACGAATATATGAGCGAACACCTGGAGCAGATGCGATCGGCTTTTCAAGTGCAGCTTTAACAGATGGTCGGTGAATAGTTGCAGCACCCAGCATGGTTCGGATCATTGGGCGCACAAAGAGTTCAAAAGAGATATATGAAGCGATTGGATCTCCAGGAAGGGTTATTACAGGAGTCTTATCTGGACCAATTGTTCCAAAGTTATGTCGACCGCTGGCTTCGATCGCCATATCAACAGTTGTAATTTCGCCTAACCCTGACAAGGTGCGCGTGATGAGATCAAATGAATCATCATGGCGTTCGCCGCTAATAATGATTAAGTCGGCACGAACTAACTGATCCTCAATTACCTTTTGTAACTGCTCTTCATTTTCCGGAATTGAGTGGACTCGATACGCCACAGCCCCGGTTTCGCGGACCGCAGTGGTGAGCAACCATGAGTTTGTCTCGTACTCATCATTTGAATTTTTCAGTGGTTGGCCTGGTTCAACGAGATCAGGACCTGCAGAAAGCACCACAACACGTGGATGTGGTCGGGTTGGAAGATGATCGCGACCAATTGATGCCGCCAAACCAATCTGAGTTGAACGAATACGAGTACCTTCTCGAAGTACTAAACGATCGCCAGCATAAATATCCGAAGCCAAGGTCGCACCATGTGCATCCAGTAAAGGCATTTCAAATGAATCTAGCGGTTTGCAGATGGCAAGTAATGAGGTGAGAAACTCATCTACCCGTGTGTGTTCTGACATAATCGAACCCTACTTGTTGAACAGTTTGATCCTTGGGATTTAGCGGGAGATTTAAATGACAGATCAAAAAAACATACTGCGGGAACGTGCTCGCCGGGAAAGATCCCAAAAGTACATTCCTTCAAATTTCAATGTTATTTTGAAGGCTCCAGAGATTGCATCAGCTACAACTATCGCTTCTTATCTTTCCTATGAAACCGAACCAAGTACCGTGGAAATAAATGAAGCTTTCCTGAGAGATGGAAAAATTGTTGTTCTTCCCAGAATTAATGGCGATCAGTTGGAATGGGTCCGTTGGGACGGGGATCCTGCACAGCTGGTGTCAAAGAAAAAGATCTCGGAACCTATTGGTCCAGCGCTCACTGAACTTTCACAGATTCAAGCTGTGATTGTTCCTGCTTTGAAGATCGATCAATCTGGCTTCAGATTGGGTCAAGGTGGTGGGTATTACGACCGCGCACTGCCCCACTTAAATGCGTGGAAGATCGGTTTGGTTTATGCAGGTGAGTTATCTAGTGAAACTTTGCCACATGAAACCCATGATGTGCCGCTAGATGCAGCGGCAACACCATCGATCGTGGTTCGATTTAACCGTTAGCTGTTAGGAAGATTGCGCGCCATCACGATTCGTTGAATCTGATTGGTGCCTTCATAAATCTGAGTTAGCTTGGTGTCACGCATCATTCGCTCCACTGGATAGTCACTTACATATCCGTATCCACCTAGAACCTGGATTGCATCTTCAGTGACTTTCATCGCCATATCGCTAGCTAAACACTTGCTGGCAGCTGAGAAGAAGGTTAAATCCTTCTCATTGTTTTCACTCTTGATCGCCGCCGAATATGTGAGCAAACGTGCCGCTTCAAGGTTCATCGCCATATCTGCAAGCATGAACTGGATTGCCTGGAAATCAAAGATTGGCTTTCCAAATTGGTGACGCTCGTGCGCATACTTTGTCGCGACATCAAATGCACCTTGTGCAAGACCAATTGCTTGTGCGGCGATTGTGATTCGTGTGTGATCCAAAGTTGCCATCGCAAGAGCAAA
>CAYNYE010000060.1:0-6036 GCA_964401345.1 uncultured Candidatus Planktophila sp. | reverse complement strand
GCAATGACATAGCAACCATGTCATCGATCAAGCGGTGCTCGTACCAAATACCTGCAGCATCAAATTGTGTCTTGAACTCTGCCTGGTAGATCTCTTCAAAGATGTCCTTGAAGCGACCATCGTATGCCTTAAGAATTGTGTTCTTTGTTGAAAGGTAAACCGGGAACTTACGAAGCAATCCATAGTTCAATGAAGCGCGTGCAAAGTCGCGGATTGAATCATCGACGTTGTACATCGCCATCGCCACACCTGAAGACTCGAAGTTGTAAACCTCTGAAGTAATTGGTGCGCTTCCATCTTCTGGAACAAATGAGATTGTGAGCTTTCCTGGACCAGGAACCTTGAAATCTGTTGCGCGGTACTGATCACCAAATGCGTGACGGCCAATAACGATTGGTTGAGTCCAGTGAGGAACCAAGCGTGGGACATTGCTGATGATGATTGGCTCACGGAAAATAACGCCACCGAGGATGTTACGGATTGTTCCGTTAGGAGACTTCCACATCTTCTTGAGACCGAACTCTTCAACACGTGCTTCATCTGGAGTGATGGTTGCGCACTTAATACCAACGCCATGCTTTTGAATCGCACGAGCTGAGTCAATAGTTACTTGATCATCAGTTGCATCGCGGTGCTCCATGCCGAGGTCGTAGTACTCAAGGTTCACATCTAAGTAAGGCAGGATCAATGAATCCTTGATGAACTGCCACATGATGCGTGTCATTTCATCGCCATCGAGTTCGACGACAGTGCCTGTTACTTTGATCTTGCTCATTGTTTCCTCTTTCTTAGTGTGCGCCTATTAAAGTGTTTTCTTAGAGAGTTTGGACATCTGCTTGCTTTGCACGAACCGCTTCAGCTGCTTCCTTAAGGGCTGCAACTTCAGTGTCGGTCAATGCGCCTTCTACAACCTTCTTTACACCGGTGCGACCGATCTCAGCTTCAACGCCAAGGTAGACACCAGAAATTCCGTACTCGCCATCAACCCATGCACAAACAGGCATCACAGCGCCTGAATCTTCAATGACAGCCTTGGCCATACGAGCTGCAGCTGCAGATGGTGCGTAGTAAGCAGAACCTGTCTTCAAAAGAGCAACAACTTCAGCTCCGCCATTGCGTGTGCGATCTACTAGATCAGCAATCTCTTCTTGTGAGAGTAGATCGCTCAGTGGCTTGCCATCAACTGTGCAACGACTTGGAACTGGAACCATTGTGTCTCCGTGTGAACCAAGTGTCAGCGTCTTTACTGATGCAACCTTTACGCCTAGCTTTTCAGCGACAAAGTTTGTGAAACGAGCGGTATCTAGCATTCCTGCCTGACCCATTACGCGATTCTTTGGAAAGTTAGTTGCAATCTGCGCCAAAGCGGTCATCTCATCAAGTGGGTTTGAAACCACGATGATGACTGCGTTTGGTGAATGCTTCGCGATGTTTTCAGCAACGCCACGAACGATTCCTGCGTTAACTCCGATGAGATCCATACGGCTCATTCCGGGCTTGCGTGGAAGTCCAGCGGTAATTACAACGACATCTGAGTTAGCTGTTGCTTCATAGCCGGCACCTTCTGGAGTTGTTGTTGCGCCGACGATCTTGGTCTCAAAACCTTCAATAGAACGAGACTGGTTCATATCCAAAGCCAAACCTTCTGACTTACCTTCAAGGATGTCAGTTAAAACGACGGTATCAAAAACATCATATTCAGCTAAACGAAGAGCTGTTGTTGATCCGTAGAAACCTGCACCGACTACTGTGACTTTGCCACCCATCGTGACTCCATTCATGGCTGATTGCGAATAGGGAAACTCTACCGCCCGCGAGGAAGGGCTATAGCCAGCGCAAAAAGCGCCACCGCTATTGCCAGGGGAAGATAAAACTCGATGCGACGGAAATCTCGTGATTTGAGAGCTACGCCAGCGGTTCCGAGAGCGATAAAGAGTGATCCTGCTCGCACAAAGCCCAGGACCCCTAGAACCACACCCGTCAGGACAAATCCATAACTTGCAAGAGCGAGCAAGCGATTATTTAGCTGCATGCATCAACCACATTGGTAAGCAGCATTGCACGAGTCATGGGACCGACTCCCCCTGGCATTGGAGAAACGTAGGAAGCCTTCTCGTAGACACCTGGGCAAACATCTCCATCTAAACCATCGGCGGTTCTGGAAATTCCGACATCGATGACAACTGCACCTTCTTTAATCATTTCTGCTTTCAAGAAATGTGATTGACCAATAGCTGCGACAACAATGTCAGCATTTCTTGTGTGCTTCACTAAATCTTTCGTGCCTGTATGAGTCAAAGTAACTGTCGCATTTTCTTGTTTGCGAGTTAGCAATAAACCAAGTGGGCGACCAACAGTGAGGCCGCGACCAATGACAGTTACATCGGCACCTTTGGTTGAAATTTTGTAGTGATCCAACAGCGCCACAATTGCACGTGGTGTACATGGCAGTGGTGCCTCATACCCTGAAACAAGTCGACCTAAGTTCAGCGGGTGCAAACCATCTGCATCCTTTGCCGGATCAATCGCTTCAAGCACCGCCTGGGTATTAATTCCGTTAGGTAATGGGAGTTGAACAATATAACCGGTGCACTCTTTCGAAGCGTTGAGATCTGCGATTGCAGCCATGACATCTTGTTGTGTAGCACTTTGTGGAAGATCGATTCGTATTGAGTTGATTCCGACCTCTTGGCAATCGCGATGCTTACCGCCTACATATGAGTGCGAACCTGGATCATCACCAACCAAAATAGTTCCCAGCCCTGGCGTGATTCCTTGCGATTTGAGCGCAGATACACGATTAGCTAAATCAGCTTTAATCGCTGAAGCAACCGCCTTGCCATCCAAAATCTGTGCGCTCATGCCTTAAGCCTACCGATTATTTTAGGCGTGAGAGAAATGTCGCGTGTTAGTAAAAAACATTGCGATTCCGGCAGATTGTGCCGCCGCGATTACCTCTTCATCACGCACACTTCCGCCCGGTTGAACCACGGCGGTGATACCTGCATCAATCAGAATCTGAAGACCATCTGCAAATGGGAAGAAGGCATCACTTGCTGCAACTGATCCCTTAGCGCGATCCCCTGCTCGCGAAACAGCTAAACGTGCGGAATCAACCCGGCTCACTTGGCCCATTCCAATTCCGACAGATGCGGTCATTGAAGCAAGGATGATCGCATTGCTCTTAACTGCGCGAACACTTCTCCAGGCAAACTCAAGATCCTTCATGGTTTGCTCATCCACCTGTGGACCGCAAACTTGTTTCCAATTCGCGGGCGAATCGCCTTCTGCATTGATTAAATCGCTTTCTTGCAACAAGGTTCCGCCTGACACAGGACGAAGTTCGAATCTATCAAGAGGCGTTACTTCAGCTTTCAAAATACGGATTGAAGGCTTTTTCATCAATAGCTCTAGTGCATCTTGGTCGTAATCAGGTGCAATCAAAACTTCAGTAAAGACCTTTGACAGTGGCTCTGCCATTGCTAGATCTACTTTTCTATTGGCGGCAACGACCCCGCCGAAAGCAGATACTGGATCACATTCATGTGCATGTTGGTACGCAACTGCAACACCTAAGGCACACACTGCGATTCCACATGGATTGGCATGTTTCATGATGGCAACTGCCGGATCACGATGATCTCTTACTGCGCGCCAAGCAGCATCTGCATCGGTGTAATTATTGAAAGACATCTCTTTTCCGTGTAACTGTTGTGCATTAACCACACCTGAATCTGATCCCGAATAAATCGCGGCATCTTGATGTGGATTTTCACCGTACCGAAGTGAGCTCTTACGGTTCCAGATATGTCCAAACCAATCCGGTAGTTCATGTGAAGCTGATGATCCAAGCCACGTAGCGATCGCAAGATCGTATTCAGCGGTGACGCGAAAAGCTTCGAGCGCTAATTGACGTCGTTCATCCTGGGTGAATCCCCCAACTGAAACCGCTGCTAGTAATCGGTCATATTGTGAAGGGTTTGAAATCACCGCGACTGAGCTGTGGTTTTTTGCGGCGCCGCGAAGCATCGAAGGACCACCGATATCAATCTGCTCGATGCTCTCTTCAAAACTTGCACCCGAGGAAACTGTTTGCGCGAATGGGTAAAGATTGATTATTACTAAATCAAAGGGCGAGATATCCAAATCAGCAATTGCAGATAGATGATCGGGATTGTTTTGATCGGCCAAGATTCCAGCGTGAATTCGTGGATGAAGTGTCTTCACTCGGCCATTCATAATTTCAGGAAATCCCGTGTACGTACTTACTTCAATAACTGGAATTCCTGCCGCAGCTAAAGCGGTTGCAGTTGAGCCCGTCGATAGTAATTCGATCCCTACACCGTGAAGTGCGGTGCCAACTTCGATTAATCGATCTTTGTCGTAAACGCTGATGAGCGCTCTGCGGATTGGCTTATTCATCGCTTAATAAGTCTCGGTAAATACAGTGCAAGCAGGGCTCCAACACCGAGTTCAGTGGCAATAGCCAAAGTGAACTTCCAGGGTGAGACTCCGACAGCTGACATGGCATCGGTAATGAGTGCTCCACTGCCTGAATAACCAACAAAAGCGGCCAGTAAAACCGCCACGATAAAGCTTTGCACCAGAACTCTTTGGTTCAAAGCAATTGTCCAAGTTGCAAGCAAAGCTCCCGCGGCAACAATAAAGAGAACTCCAACTAAAGAGACCATTGATTTACCCTCTGGGAGTGCACCTAATAAAGGCATTGCTGGAATTTTGTTCAATCTAAATGAGGTTGGAGAAACCAAAGTTCCAGAGCCCACTGCAAAGCCAACTCCCGAAAAGTAGGCAAGGGTCGAAACAATTGCGTTTGGTATATACAAAATATTCAAAAGTAGAAGCAGGAACCCACCGAAGATTCCTGGCTGCAAAACGGTGGTCAGGTTTTTCACCATAGAGATATTGATTAGAAGCAAGACTCCAAAGATGATTGAAGCGGCTCCCAAAAGCAGGGCAATAATTCGAGAGCCGTAAAGGAGGCCTTGCCCTAAAGCAACTCTTCTTCCTACCGTTGCTGCGCACAACAAGGTGAATGGCAAAACATAAATAAAGGCGAAGTACCAAACCGGTCTGATTGATTCGGTTTTAGAAAAGAAAGATGCGGCTAGGGCGAAGGCTGTGTAACCGAGTGCAAAAACCGCTCGAGCTGGAGCAATTAATGATGAGTCGTTATCTAAACGTTCGATTGTGCGAGCGACACCATTACGAATTGCCAGAACTGGGAAAATCAAGGCACCCAAAGGCAGATAGGACAGATGCCCAGCTAACCCTGATGGCGGTAGAGATAAATCAAATGGAATTGAGTGTGCGCCAATCCAAATCCACAACGCTGCGCGCAAAGGATCACCAGTATTGCCTGTAGCGCTACCTGCAGTAGCCCAGGCAAGAAGAGCAATAAATGAAGTAGGAAGTAAGAGCCAAGCAACGCTGCGCAAGACTTGGGGCAATGCTGCTCCAAGTACTCGCGACATCATTGTTATCGACCCAGAATTGCGCGTAACAAACGCGCGGTTTCGCTAGGTGTTTGACCAACCTTTACGCCAGCAGCTTCCAACGCATCCTTCTTAGCTTGTGCGGTTCCTGAAGAACCAGAAACGATTGCACCCGCGTGACCCATTGTCTTGCCCTCTGGAGCGGTAAAGCCTGCAACGTAGCCAACAACAGGCTTAGTTACATACTCTGCAATAAATGCAGCTGCACGCTCTTCAGCATCTCCACCGATTTCACCAATCATTACGATCGCAGTTGTCTCAGGATCATCTTGGAAGGCGCGAAGGCAATCGATGTGAGTTGTTCCAATCACTGGATCTCCACCAATACCAACTGCAGTGCTAAATCCGATATCTCGAAGCTCATACATCATTTGATATGTAAGGGTTCCAGATTTTGAAACCAATCCAATTGGACCAGATCCGGTGATATCAGAAGGAATGATTCCTACATTTGATTTTCCTGGACTGATCAAACCTGGGCAGTTTGGCCCGATGATCTGAGTTGTTCCCTTTGTCTGCGCAT
>CAYNYE010000059.1:0-6119 GCA_964401345.1 uncultured Candidatus Planktophila sp. | reverse complement strand
TTGCCGTCTTTTGCTCATCCTCACCCACGATCGACAGTAAGTATGTAGACCTTGCATACGAATTGGGCAAGGGGATTGCTACATCCTCAAATGAATTGGTGACTGGCGGCGGCCACATTTCGATGATGGGTGCCGTTTCAAGAGGTGCACGAGACGCTAAGGGAAAGACCGTTGGAGTTATTCCTCAGGCCTTAGTAGATATTGAGTTTGCAGATCATGACAATGATGAGCTGCACATTGTCGAAACTATGGGGCAACGAAAGCACATGATCACAGATATTTCTGATGCCTTCATTACTTTGCCTGGTGGCGCTGGAACACTCGAAGAGTTTTTTGAAATCTGGGTTGGCCACTACTTAAAGTTTCACACCAAGCCAGTAGTTATCTTGGATCCATTTGGAATTTATGCACCATTGCATGAACTCATCGTTCATCTAGAGGATGAAAAGTTCATCAAACCAGGAATGCGCGAAATCGTTCAGTGGACTACAACTGTTGATGATGCACTGAAAGCTTGTGGCGCATGAAAAGTAACCACATTGCAATGAGCCTTGTTATCGATGCACCAATAGAAAAAGTGTGGGCAGCACTTGCTGATTGGGAATCCCAAGGTGAATGGATGCTTCAGACTTCAGTAGAAGTGACCTCTGAAATCCGCGAAGGTGTTGGTACTTCAATCTCAGCATTTACCGGCGTTGGAAAATTAGGAATCATGGATCACATGACTGTTACTGCATGGAATCCACCTACGGTCTGCGATGTCATTCATACTGGAAAAATTATTAAAGGAACGGGTCGCTTCGAACTAACAGCACTAAATCCACAATCAACTAGATTTGATTGGTCTGAAGAAATCCTTGCTCCTCGCGCACTATTCCTTCTTATCGCACCGGGGTTATACGTAGGTGTTCGCATCTCGCTCTCGGCCTTACGCCGCCAGCTGCAGCAAAGGAAGTAAAGTTGTGCCATGGGCAAGCAACCGCAAACACTGGCGCAAGCCCTTGCCACATTGCCTGAAGAAGAGCGCATTATCTTGACCATGCACTACCTAAAATCGATGAGCGCCGCGGAAATCGCATCACTTCTCGGGGTTCCTGAACGGTCAGTAGAAGCGATTATTCGCCAGGGCAAGTCCCGTTTGAGCGCGATTCTGGGCATTTAAGGTCAATCTCGATTTCGCACTAAGGCTCTTTGTGCGAGATACTTAGCGCCTTGCTTCACACACGGCAGTACCAACGATTTAGAGGAGTCCCCACATGGCAGCCATGAAACCCCGCACTGGTGATGGTCCAATGGAGGTCACAAAGGAAGCTCGCTCTCTCGTCATGCGTATTCCTCTAGAAGGTGGCGGACGCTTGGTCGTCGAAATGAACGCCGAAGAAGCAAACAACTTAAGCGCAGCTCTACACGCCGCCGTTGCTCTCGTTAAGAAGTAATTTCTCTACTTAGGCACTAGCCTTACCAATCATGTCAGCTCTGCCACAGCACGCGCCCCTTGAACTTTCAAAGGCTGTAAGCGCCAATTCAATCGCACTAGGTTTTGTCAAGAACTCTGATGGCGGTTTTGAATTTGTTGGATCTCTCGCTGCTGAGATAGAAAAATTCTTTGGACTCAATCTGGTCGATGAGCTAACTTTCTTTTCGCCAACAGCAAAAGCGGGCGAGCTTTTTGAAATTCCTGTCAGCGCTACCGATTCTCAAACCGATCGATTGTTCTTGGTTGGCATCGGAGATCAAAGCGGAGCTGCAGCCCGTGCAGCAGGTGCAGCAATTGGTCGCAAGGTTCGTGGAAAAAACACAACTGTGTATTCAGCCTGTGTTCAATCAGAGGTTAAGGGACATGCGATCTCAATCGCACTTGGCGCTTGGGTTTGGAATCTCAAGACAGATAAGCAAAAGGAAGAGCCAACAATTGTGGTTGGCAGCAAAGATTCAGATTCAATTAAGGCCGCGGCATCGATTGCGAAAGCGATCGGCCGAACACGCGACTTAATTCATACGCCAGCAAACATTAAAACTCCAGCCTGGATGGGCAAGCAAGCAGAAGATTTTGCCAAGGGAACTGGATTGAAAGTTGAGATTTTCGCCGGAGCAGCGCTAAAGGAGTTTGGTGGTTTACGCGCAGTCGGAGGCTCATCACCTAAGCCTGGCCCTCGCATGATTCAAGTTTCATATCAACCGAAATCAAAGAAGAAATCAGCAAAGGCGTTGCCTCATGTTGTCTTAGTGGGCAAGGGAATCACCTTTGATACCGGTGGAGTTTCTTTAAAGCGTCCATACGACACCATGATGGCGATGAAGAGCGACATGGCCGGTTCTGCAGCAATCCTTGGAACCCTTACCGCACTTGAAGAATTACAGCCAAATGTTCGCGTTACCGCATTGATGATGATGGCTGAAAACGCTATCTCTGCTACTGCGCAACGCCCAAGCGATGTCATTAAGCACTACGGCGGCACAACAGTTGAAGTTATCAATACAGATGCTGAGGGTCGTTTGGTTCTAGCCGATGGTTTGGCATATGCGGATGCAAATCTAGATCCAGATTATCTAGTTGATATCGCGACACTTACCGGTGCAGCAACCCTTGGTTTAGGTCGTCAATATGCAGCGATGTACACGCGAGACAACGCGCTTGCTGCGCAACTTTCAAAGGCTGGGGATTCAACAGGAGATCGAGTCTGGCACATGCCACTAGTTGATGATTACAAAGAAGCGCTACGAAGCGATATTGCAGATTTGAATCACACTGCAGACAAAGGAAAGTTTTCAGCTGGATCAGTTACAGCAGCATTGTTCTTAGAAAACTTCACTTCAACCCGTCGTTGGGTGCACTTAGATATCGCAGGTACAGCACGAAGCGAAGTTGATGCCGGCGAAAATTCAAAGGGTGGAACAGGATTTGGAGTACGCCTTCTGACTGAATGGATTACCTCGCTGTCATGAGAGTAGATCCGCATACCTTTGCTGAAAATTTCATACCTGAAGATCACTTTAAATCTCAGGCTCGAGCCAGAGGAGTAGAGCTCGGAACAGTTGATACGACTCCGGGCGCTGGTGCATTTCTTAAGTACTTAGCTTCAACTTTAAAAGCACAGTCAGTTGTAGAGGTTGGCACTGGATCTGGGGTTGGAAGTTTGTGGTTATTTGATGGGATGCTTCCAAGCGGAACATTGACATCAATTGATGATGAGATGGAACATTCTCAAATCGCAAAATTAGCTTTTTCTGATGCTGATATCGCTCAGAGTCGATACCGATTGATTACCAACTCGGTTTTGGATGTTATTTCTAAGCTCACAGATCGTGCATACGATCTCGTTGTTCTGCGTCATAACCCAGAAGATCTCAGTTATGTGATTAATGAGGCACATCGAATCCTGCGAAGCGGTGGCGCTTTGGTGATTGATAATTACTACGGCGGCGGCAAGGTCTGTGATGCAGCTCAACGCGACCCAAAGACCGTTGCCCTTCGTGATGCTGGGAAAATTATTAAGAATGACACAGACCATTGGGTGAGTTCATTAATCCCAGTCGGCGACGGGTTACTGATCGCAACGAAGTTATAGCAAAATAGAGCCATGATTTTTCCACGTAAGAAAGTTGCTCCCGTTGCTGCCCCTTGGTGGCAAGCCAACCCTTCATCAAAAAGCTCAAAAGGAAACCTGGCCTTAATCGCAGTTCTCGCAGGTGCGGTTGGCGGAATCTTGGGAGTCAACGCATCAGGTGCATCGATCTTCAACCGCGTGAATCTTGTGTCATCTACAAGCACCGTTGAACGCGCGCCGGATTCAGTCGCCGGAACTGCGCAAAGAGTTTTGCCATCCGTAGTTTCAATTCAGACTCAATCATTTACTGGCGGCGGTACCGGTTCTGGATTCTTCATCGATAGTGATGGATACATCTTGACCAACAACCATGTAATTAGTTCAGCGGCTCAATCGGGTGGACGTATTCAAGTAAAGCTCAACGATGGACGCATTTTTTCAGCCGAAGTAATCGGCCGTGATGCTTCCTATGATTTAGCGGTTCTTAAGATTGCCGCATCAGGGCTTAAAGCATTGCAATTTGGAAACAGCGATCAAGTTGCGGTGGGTGATTCAGTAATTGCCATCGGTTCGCCACTTGGCCTATCGGGAACAGTTACCACCGGAATCATCAGTGCAAAGAATCGTCCTGTAACGGCTGGTGATTCTGCAAATGAAAGTTCATTTATTAATGCACTTCAAACCGATGCTGCAATCAATCCCGGAAATTCAGGCGGACCACTGGTTGATTCGACAGGTGCGGTGATCGGCGTGAACTCTGCGATTGCATCTCTTGGCTCTGATTTACAAACAGGTTCAATCGGCTTGGGCTTCGCAATTCCGATAAACCAGGCTCGCAAGACAGCTGATCAATTGATTAAGAACGGTGTTGCAACATATCCAGTTATTGGAATCTCACTTGATATGAATTACGCCGGTGAGGGTGCACAGGTTGCAACTACTGGTCGTGGAATTCTTCCTGATAGCCCAGCGGAAAAAGCCGGACTTCGTGGGGGAGATATCGTCACCGCATTGGATGGCCAGTCAATTAATGGCCCTGAAGAGTTAATTGTCGCGGTGCGATCAAAGAATGTTGGAGATGTAGTTAGCCTCACATACAAACGTGATGGCAAGGAAAAGACCGTTTCTTTGACACTGATCGCGGCTAAGAAGTAATTGGCGTAGGCTAACGCCATGTTCTTCGACATCGGTGCAGGTGAAATTCTTGGCCTTGCAATCCTAGGAATGATTCTGGTTGGTCCAGAACGTTTACCAAAGATGGCTGTTGAAGCTGCGCAATGGGTAAAGAAGGCACGTGGTTTAGCAACAAAGGCAACTGCAGAACTGCGCGAGAACCTGGGACCTGGATTTGAAGATCTACAACCAAAGGATCTCAACCCAAAGACTTTTGTGAAGAAGCAGATCTCAGAACTTTTGGATGAAGAGACACCAAAACCTAAGGTGAAGAGACCTACTGCGATGATAGACCCAGATTTACTATGAATCTCTTAGATCAAGTAACAGATGCGCTCTCAAAGGTAAATGATCCAGAGCTGCGTCATCCAATCACCGAACTTGGAATGATTGAAGATCTTTCAGAGATCAACGGCTCGGTTTCCCTCAAGGTACTTTTGACGATTGCAGCTTGCCCGATGCAGGATCGTTTGCGCACCGACATTTCAACTGCGGTCACAAGCGTTGAAGGCGTCAAAAATGTTGATCTTGTTTTTGGAGTTATGAATGAAGAGCAGCGCAACTTTGTAAAGAAGGTTGTTCGAGGCGGACGAGAAAAATTTATCCCATTTGCACAACCAGATTCTCTGACACGAGTTATTGGTATCGCCTCAGGAAAAGGTGGCGTAGGTAAATCCTCAGTCACAGCTAACCTCGCAGTAGCAATCGCTAAGAATGGTTTGAGTGTTGGAATCTTGGATGCCGATGTGTACGGTCACTCAATTCCACGTTTGATGGGTTTGATGGGGCAACGTCCGACAGCAATCGATCAGATGTTTATTCCGCTCGAGTCTTACGGCGTAAAGACGGTATCAATGGAGATGTTTAAGCCTGAGCGCTCAGATCCTGTGGCCTACCGCGGTCCACTTCTGCACCGAGTTTTAGAGCAACTTCTCTCTGATGCTTATTGGGGCGATCTCGATGTTTTGCTTATTGATCTACCACCAGGAACTGGTGACCTTGCGATTTCACTAGGTCAATTGATTCCAACCTCAGAGATTGTGGTTGTAACAACTCCACAAGTTGCAGCAGCAGAGGTTGCAGAGCGTGCAGGTCGTATCGCGCATCAGATTCACCAACATGTAATCGGTGTAATTGAAAATATGTCAACCTTCCCGTGTCCAACCTGCAGTGAAACGATTTCATTGTTTGGCGAAGGCGGGGGAGATGAAACATCACGCCGCTTGTCACAGTTAGTTGGCAGCGATGTCCCACTGCTTGGAAAGATTCCATTTAGCCCAGCGTTGCGAACGGGTGGAGATGAAGGTTCACCAATCGTTGATGCTGATCCAGCCTCACCCGCAGCGATTGCAATCGCAGAGGTTGCTGAAAAACTTATGAAGCGTAGTAAGTCTTTAC
>CAYNYE010000058.1:0-6244 GCA_964401345.1 uncultured Candidatus Planktophila sp. | reverse complement strand
AGCCAGCGCTTCTTTTGCTCATCATTGCCGCCCAGAATTAATGGAACAGATCCAAGCTTGTTAACCGCTGGAATCAATGATGATGATCCACAAACACGTGCAACTTCTTCGATAATCAAAACTGCAGCTAGGGCATCCGCGCCATCCCCACCATATTCAGTTGGAACATGTGCGGCAAACAAACCATTCTTTACAAGCGCGTTCTTCGCCTCGATTGGAAAACGGTGTTCTTCATCGACCGCTTGTGCAAATGGTGCAATCTCTTTTTCAGCCAGCGCGCGAACGCTAGAACGCAGCTCTTTATACTCTGCGGGAAGATCAAATAAGTTTTCCATTAGGGCTCTTTCCTATCGCGCTGTGCTAGTTCTTGTAGATACTGATTGTAGTTAGCAAGATCATCCGGTTCTCCCATAGCCGCTTGGCGAGCGGTATTGCGATCGATTCTCTTTGCTTCCCGCGAATCATCTCGCATCCAGTTGATAAATGTCGCGACCAAAGCGATCAGGATTGGGATCTCGCCCATAGCCCAACCAATTGATCCACCCAGCTTTTGGTCCACGAGGGAATCTCCAAGCCATGGGGTTTGTAATGAAGCGTAAAAGCCTTTGTCGATCAAGGTTGTCGTCGACATCAGAGCCACTGAGAAGAATGCATGGATACTCATTGCAGCAAACAAAATAACGATCTGAACTAAATGGTGAACTCGACGAGGGTTTGGATCAACTCCAATAATGATGAAGAAGAATAAGAAGCCAGCCGCCAAGAAGTGAAGGCTCATAAATAAATGGCCGGTGTGGCTTTGCATTAATACCGCAAAGAGATCGGTGAAATACAGGGCAAAGAGCGAGCCATCGAAAATAATCAGTGCAACGATCGGATTTGTGTAAAGAACGCCGATCTTGGAGTGAAGTGCTGCAAGTAAAGAGCCACGAACACCGCGTTCATCACTGTTTCTCCCTTGTGGCAAGGTGCGAAGCGCAAGGGTCATAGGGGCACCAAGAACTAAACCAATTGGTGCGATCATCCCTAAAACCATGTGCGACATCATGTGATACGAAAATGAAAACTGCGCGTACAAACCTAAGCCGCCGCTGGTTGCAAAATCAGTTGCTGCGATACCTAATGCGAAAGCGATTGTTCGTCCAACTGGCCACTTGTCTCCACGCTTAGTCAGAACAACTACGCCTTTTACATACAAGGCAACCATTAACGTCAAAATTCCGATCATCAATGCATTGGGCTCGTAACTAAAAAGAACTCGAGACAAAGTAGGTGCCGGTGGAGTTTCGATGCCGACAATTGAAAGCGCTGCATTGAATTCTGTTGTGCCCGGGCGATCTGGTGAAGAGCTAGTTGAAAGCCAGGTTCCCATAATCACAGTCACAACCATGATTAGCGCTTCAACAATTATAAGTTTTGCAAACCCAACCCAATTAATTGAATCTTTATGTGAAAGCGTTTTGCGATGTAAATAGCCAATCCAAATCAAAACAACAGTGGCCGCAATCTTTCCAAGAACAATAAATGCGTATGAAGAGTTCCATGCATCGACAAAGTTCAATCGTGCCCAAGCATTTACTCCGCCACTAATTACTACTGCTATTGCTGCCCACAAAGCCAATTGGCTAAAGCGAGGAACTGCTACAGCACGATCTTCAGGTGATAGAAGGGCCAGAGCGATGACCCCGCCGACCCACAGAGAAAGCGCGATCACGTGAATAACGAGAGAGCCAATAACAAGTGAGTGAGAGCCGCTTGAGGCAGCATGACTTTCAAAAACCGGTGCCACTAGACCTGCAATTGTCAGGGCAAGCAAAACAATCAAAGATTCAATCTTTTTGGCTACGAAGGAAAAAAGCAGAACAACCGTTGCCATAAGCGCTTGGAATGCAAGGTACTTTCCAAGTGAGATTTGGGTCAGGAAGGATCTAATGACCGTTGTGTCTAGAGCATCTGCAAATGAGGTGCCCAAAATTTGCGCCAGAGTAAAAATAATTGTTCCGAAAGCTCCAAAGACCCAGATAGCTGAACTGGCTTTCAATAAACGACGAACCTTCTCGCCAGAGGTTGTTAAGTAACCATCTTTGTTAATCAGCAGAAAAGCCATGGAAAGCAGCGCACCGACTACAGCAAAGCCACCAATTAAATTTAGAAACTTAAAACTGGTTGTTAAGAGATTCATCGGTTGTTAAATAATTTGCGTGCGTACAGAGATAAAGCGATCGTTACGCCGACAGCAAGAACAAGAAGAAGGATCACAAATAGATTTGTTCCCCAACTGCTGCTTGCAGGTGTGTGGGATTCGGTTGGCTGTGGAGTTGGGTTTTCAGGCGCAATTGTGCTTGGTGCCTGATACTTAAATCGGTAGCTTCCTTCAAGTGGCGCATCAGCCTCTGCAAACAAAATATATGAAACGGTGTAGAAACCGGATTCAGTTAATGGCATAAGTCCAACAGTTGCACTGACATCGTTAACCATAATGGTTCCATCGTCAACACGAACGCCATTGGGATCCGTTACAGAAATTTCATTTGCATCTGCAAGAAGTGGAAGCTGCCCAGTGACTGTGACACTTGTTGGAGAGACAGAAAGTGTTGAGCCGCTGATGGGTGATGTACTTACAAGCGCATTAGAAAATGCACTCGTTGTTCCCAACACTGTA
This sequence comes from uncultured Candidatus Planktophila sp., assembly GCA_964401345.1. GTDB lineage: Bacteria > Actinomycetota > Actinomycetes > Nanopelagicales > Nanopelagicaceae > Planktophila. Next base: position 3,582 of record CAYNYE010000058.1, on the reverse strand, counting down.
AATAGAAGTATTAGAGCGCTACGGGCTGCGAACTTCCTCACATCTGCCTTTCGAGAAGCACCAGGGAAGTGCCTCAATTCGCGCCAATCTTCTCACCTCTTTAGACTAAGCACATAGCCCTAAAGGCAGATTAAGCCAGCGAGATTTTGAGCCAGAAGTGGAGTTGTGATGCCGACATACCAATATGCATGCGCCGCATGCGACCACCAATTTGAAGCGATTCAATCCTTCTCAGATGACTCCCTGACAGTTTGCCCTGAATGCAACGGCGAGCTACGTAAGGTCTATAGCGCAGTTGGTGTTGTCTTCAAAGGTTCGGGGTTTTATAAAACAGACTCAACGAAGAGTTCTCCGACGCCAGCACCGAAGGCTGATTAACCCTCGTGGTGGGGCGGGCGATCTGACTGTAACTCCTCCTCGCGTTTTGCTTGTTCGGCGGCAGCTTCCGGATCAATTTCATCGGAGGTTACTTTCGGAAAGAGATCGCTCATGGACTTGATTCTACTACCGCCAGATTTTTTTAACTACAAAGAAAAGAGATAGTGATGTTCGAGAAGCTCGGTCACCTAATCGTCAAACGTCGCAAGAGTGCTGTGGTCTTGTTTATTGTCGGCATCTTGGTTGCTGGTGGCGTTGGTTCAATGGTCTTTAATCGACTTGATTCGGGTGGTTATAGCGATCCCAATAGTGATTCGTACAAGGTTTATAAGTACTTGACTGAAGAGTTAAAGCTTTCTGATCCTGCGGTAGTCATCGTTGTTGATTCAGGATCGACCGATGTAACAGATCCTGCGATTGCACAAAAGGGTATTGCCTTAGAAAAGAAGATCGCTCAAGAAAAAGGCGTCACAAAAACACTTTCCTATTGGACTAGTGGTGGCGAAGCGACATTGAAATCTGCAGACGGTAAAGCAGCGTACATTTTGGTTTATGGCGATGGTGAAGCGTTTACACCAGAGAGCCAAGAGCTCGGAAAGCGATTGCAAAAGAATTATGACGGGCAATATGACGGTTTAACTTTGTACGCGGGAGGCGTTGGGGTCATCGGTCATGCAATCACAGAAAAGATTTCACAAGATTTGAAGATCGCTGAGTTGATTTCGATTCCATTGACCTTCATCTTGCTTGTATTGGTGTTTGGCGCATTAGCCGCCTCAGCAATGCCGCTTATTGTGGGTGTTGCCGCAATTCTTGGTGCCTTTTTCATGCTTTATCTGTTCACCCTCTTCACCAGCGTCAGTATTTACTCCCTCAACTTAACGACTGGTATGGGCCTTGGATTAGGTATTGATTACGCCTTATTGATGGTGAACCGTTTCCGTGAAGAACTTCATCGTGGAAAGAATGTTGAAGAATCCATTGTTGCGACAATGGCCAGCGCCGGTAAAACAGTCTTTTACTCGGGCATGACCGTTTTGGTGACCCTGCTGTCACTTACTTTCTTCCCATTGCCATTCTTAAAATCATTTGGTTATGCCGGAGTATCAGTTGTTGCACTAGCTGTAATCGGTGCGCTCTTTGGATTGCCTCCGATCTTGGCGTTATTGGGTGAACGCATCGACAAAGGAGTTGTTCGCAAGTCAGCAATTACTCCTAAGGAGGATGGTCGCTGGGCACAAACTGCGCGCTTAGTTATGAAGCGTCCTGTTTCCGCAGTTGTTTTATCAATGGTGATTCTGGGAATTATGGCGGCACCAATTACAAACATTAAGTTTTCACAAGGTGACTCACGTATGTTGCCCGCCGACAATAAAGCTGCAGTTGCAACCGCCTTACAAGATGCACGTTTTCCTGGACAAACTGGAAATCCGATTGAAATCATAATCATGGACGGTGCAAACAAGATTGATGAGATCAATCTTTATGCATCAAAGATTGGGCAACTCGATGGAATTGTTGCAGTGCAGCCTCCTATGACTGTTGGCAAAGATGTCCGTGTAGTTGCATATCAAGAGATGCTTCCACGTACACCAGAATCACAAGAGCTGATTCACAATGTTCGAAGTGTTGATTCACCTGAAGGAACCTTGGTTGGTGGCGTTGCTGCTGATTACACAGATTCACAAGATGGAATTGCTCGCACCTTGCCGTGGGCACTCGGCTGGATTGTCTTGAGTGTTCTAGTTTTGATCTTCATCTTTACAGGCTCAATCATCTTGCCAATTAAGGCTGTAATCCTTAACTTCCTATCGCTTGGTGCGACTATGGGCGCACTTACCTGGGTCTTTATCGATGGCAACCTTCAGTGGCTAGTTGGATCATTTACTGTCACTGGAACATTAGATACATCAATTGTCATCTTGATCGCAGTTGTTGTGTTTGGTCTTTCAATGGATTACGAACTGTTCTTGTTGTCACGTATCCGTGAAGAGCACCTTGCAGGCAAATCAAATGTGGAATCTGTTGCAGTTGGCTTGCAGCGATCCGCTCGCATCATCACAGCCGCAGCGGTACTGCTGGCCGTTGTCTTTGCGGCCTTCGTAACAAGCGGTGTCACATCAATTAAAACGATGGGCTTCGGTGTCGCGCTGGCTGTGTTGTTGGATGCGACGATCGTTCGCGGTCTCTTGGTGCCAGCATTAATGCGTTTATTTGGCGAAAATAACTGGTGGGCGCCTAAGTGGATGCAGCGATTTACCTTGCACCACTAATGTCCCGTACCCTTACGACATGGATCTAATCGCTTCCCTGCAATGTGCAGATCAGCCAGGCATCGTGCACTCGATGACTTCGGCGGTGCTGGCCTGTGGTGGAAATATTATTGAGAATCAACAATTCACAGATCCGACCACAAATCAATTTGTCATGCGCACACGTTTTGAAACCGCACAAGGTTTAGAAGGCGCTTACAAGAGTTTGAATGAAGGTCTATCTAAGTTCAATCCTGCGCTGCATATTCGGCCAACTTCGCAAAAACCTCGTGCCTTGGTAATGGTTACCAAGGAAAGTCACTGTTTACGTGATCTTCTGTATTTAGAAGAACTTGGTGAGTTGAATATTGAAATCCCACTAGTTATCTCAAATCGCGAGGATCTTCGATCATTGGTCGAATCTCATGGAATTGAGTTCTTGTGTCTGCCAATTACATCTGAAACAAAAGCAGCACAAGAAGCTGAGATCCTGAAGAAAATTGAAGAATTAAAAATTGATTTCGTAGTTCTGGCCCGATATATGCAGATTCTTTCCGAGAATTTCTGCAACACAATGCCCGGCAAGATCATCAACATCCATCACTCGTTTTTACCCGGATTTAAGGGTGCCAAGCCTTACCACCAAGCACATGAGCGTGGCGTAAAGATCATTGGTGCATCGGCCCACTTTGTGACTAGTGATCTAGATGAAGGCCCGATTATTGAACAAGATGTTGCTCATGTGACACATAACGCTACAGCCGAAGAATTAATTGCAATCGGTCGAGATATTGAGCGTCGCGTTTTAGCTAAGGCGGTCAAGTTTTACGCCGATGACAAGATCTTTATTGTCGGCAAGCGGACCGTTGTTTTTTCTTAATTCATTAATTCATTTGTGTCCCCGGCGGGAGTTGAACCTGCGACCTACCGCTTAGGAGGCGGTTGCTCTATC
>CAYNYE010000057.1:1428-6279 GCA_964401345.1 uncultured Candidatus Planktophila sp. | reverse complement strand
TTATTGGTCACTCAGAGCGTCGTGCAATTCATAATGAATCCGATGCCTTGATCAATCGCAAAATTAAGGCAGCTCTTGCACATGAGCTAACTCCAATTTTCTGTGTTGGTGAAGAGCTAGCAATACGTGAAGCTGGAACACATGTAAGCCATGTAATTCGTCAGATTCGTGCAGGTCTTGAAGGTTTCACTAAGCCAGAACTTAAGAAGATTGTTATCGCCTACGAACCAGTATGGGCGATTGGTACCGGCAAGACCGCAACACCTGAAGATGCACAAGAGGTTTGCGCTTCTATCCGTGAAGAGATCGAAAGCATTGGATCTCCTGAGATCGCAGCGAATATGCGCATCTTGTATGGCGGTTCTGTGAAGTCCTCCAACATCGTCGAAATCATGAAGAAGCCAGATGTAGATGGCGCTTTGATCGGTGGCGCCAGCCTAGATCCTGAGGAATTGGCCAAGATCGTTAAATTCCACGCGGTGACGGAGTAAGCATTACCCCCTTCAGGCGGGTATCCTTACCCTCTACGAACTAGGAGTTTAAGAAAAGTGAAACTAGCTCTCTCTATCGCGCTTGTCCTTACAAGCATCCTTATGATCATGTTGGTTCTTCTTCACAAGGGCAAGGGAAGCGGCCTTTCCGATCTATTCGGCGGCGGCATCTCATCAAACTACGGCGGCTCATCTGTCGTTGAGCGCAACCTTGATCGCATCACAATCGTGGCTGGTGGACTCTGGTTCGCTCTCGTTGTGGCGCTCTCGCTCGTTCTTAAGTAAGAGAGCTTCAGCTAAGCGCAATAAAAATTTGTTTCGCTAGCAACACACAGCAACACAAAACAGCTATAGAAAATACAAGGGGATAAAGATGGCAAGTGCAATTCGCGGAAGTCGTGTCGGCGCGGGCCCAATGGGCGAGGCGGAGCGTGGCGATTCAATCGCACGCGCTTATGTTTCCTATTTCTGCGCCAATGGACATGAAGTCCGTCCATCATTTGCAGTAGAAGAGACTGTAGTTATTCCAGCTGAATGGGATTGCCCAAAGTGTGGTTACCCAGCTGGCCGTGATCGCAACAATCCGCCTAGCCCAGAAGTAAATGTGCCTTACAAAACCCACCTTGCCTATGTTAAGGAGCGTCGCACAGATGCAGAAGGCGAGAAGCTTCTAGAAGAGGCGCTTCGCAAACTTCGTGGAGAAGATGAGGAATAAATCTTAAAGAGATTTAACAGCATCAAGTAATTCAGAGATACCCGCTACACGATTTGTAAGATTAAATCGAAGTAGTGGGTATTTTCTTGATGCTAGCGCTTTGCCATCGCCAAGTGCTTGAGCAGCAACTAAGGTTTTGAAGCCGTAACTCTGTCCAGGAATTGCAATATCCTTTTTTACATTTCCAGTGATCTGCAAGAAAACGCCATTTTGTTGTCCACCTTTATGGAACTGACCCGTTGAGTGAAGGAAACGTGGACCCCAACCAAAAGTTACAGGTCGTCCAGATTTGTCAGCAAGAATCTGACGAAGCTCTGCAACCGCAGCATCATCCTTGCGATCAAGGTAAGCCATGATTGCGATGTAACCATCTTCAGGAACCTGGGCTATCAATTGGGTTAGTGCATCGGTGGTGTTCTTGCCCGCTCCAAAGATTTCGACAGATCCATCGGTAAGTTCCGGTGTAAATGATGGCAGTACGCCCTTCCATTCATTGAGCAGAACAGAGGTCTGCTCCTTAGCCTCGGTCACATTTGGCTGATTGAAGGGATCAATCGCAAGTGCTGCGCCAACAAGTGCAGTTACCCACTCCCACACGATAAATTGTGACGCTAGATCACCTTCTACAACGAGATCTGCTGCTCCTGCGAATGCAATCGTAAATGCATTGCCTTCGCGACCATTGTGCGAGGTCTCTGCAACGACAGGTAAGCGTCCGACCTGATTCTTACCAGTTGATTCAGCAACTAACTGCTCAATCCAATCGCTTAACCCCGGCATACCTGATGCTTCATCGGTATATGCGACGTACTGATTTGAAACATAGGAGAGCAGGTAGGCGATATCGCACATTAATTGCGAGTCAGCAAAGAAAGCCTTCTTCGTGTCACTTGCATTATCCAATAGAACGGAAACATCTACGCCAATCAAAGCTGCAGGAACTAAGCCAAATGGGCTCAAGACGCTGAATCGACCGCCAACATTGGGATCTGCATTAACAACTGTGAATCCACCTTCACGAACTTGCTTATCCAATGGTGATCCTGGATCGGTAACAAAGACCATGTGGTCTACAGGATTCAAGCCTGCATCCTTAAATGCTCCTTCAAAAAGCGCACGTTGTGATGCTGTCTCAATTGTTGATCCAGATTTTGAACTTACAACGACAACGCTCTTAGTTAGATCAAAGGCGAGAGCATGGGCTACATAATCTGGATCTGTTGAGTCCAGAACAAATAACTTCTTGGAAAATGTCTGTGCAATTACTTCTGGCCCCAATGAAGATCCACCCATGCCGCACAAGATCACATGGCTTTTGTCACGGTGCTTTGCAGCCAAGGCATCCAACTGCGGGAGTAAATCTCTTGAGCTTTCAGGTAGATCAATCCAATTCATGCGAATTGCAGCTTCGGCTTGGGCTTCTGGTCCCCAGATTGTCGAGTCCTTGCTCTTCAAGCGTTCATGAAAGCTTTGTAGTGCTTTATACCCTTCTGATGAACGATCGATCTGAGATAGTGCATTTCCCTTAATTGAAATCATGATTGCTGAGCTGCCTTTACATTCTCGAGAAGCTCATCCCAAGCTTGAGCGAACTTCTTTACTCCATCGATCTCTAACTCTGTTGTTACCTCATCCAGCGAAATCCCAAGGGCGGAAAGCGCCTTCAGAATCTCTACCGCTTCGGAGTAATGCGCAGTAATTGTGTTTCCGCGAACAACACCATGATCAATCAACGCATCTAAGGTTGATTGAGGCATTGTGTTTACTGTGTTAGGTGCGATCAATTCAACGACGTAACGAGTGTCTGGGTAAGCAGGATCCTTTACGCCAGTCGAGGCCCATAGTGGGCGTTGCTTGTGCGCACCATTGGCAGCGAGCGCGGCCCATCGTTCGGTGGCGAACTTGTCTTCAAAGAGTTGATATGCCAGGTGAGCGTTTGCAATGGCGGCTTTTCCTAAGAGCGCCGTTGCTTCAACAGAACCGTTTTTCTTAAGCAATCCATCAATTGATGAATCGATTCGGCTGATAAAGAATGATGCAACAGAATGAACCTTTGAAGGATCTTCACATTGCTCGATGCCTTTGATGTACGCCTCAATGACCTGGCCGTAGCGCTTCACTGAGAAGATCAGAGTTACATTGACGCTGATACCTGCAGCAATGAGTTCAGTAATTGCAGGTAAACCTTCAATGGTTGCAGGAACTTTGATCATCAAATTTGGACGATCAATAATCTCCCATAGCTCTTTGCCGGCGGCGATAGTGCCTTCAGTGTCATGAGCCAAGCGCGGATCAACTTCGATGCTTACTCGTCCATCCACGCCCTTTGATGCTTCGTAGATAGAGGTGAATAAATCACAGGCTTGGCGAACATCATCCGTCGTCAACTTCTTCACAACTTCATCAACGGATGAACTCTTCATCAGCGCGATATCAGCTGCGTACTCAGCTGCACCGCTGATTGCCGCACTAAAAATGCTTGGGTTGGTGGTTACTCCGACAACGCCACAGTTTTGAATGCGTGCTGGTAGTGCATGAGGATGGGCGGAAGTGATTTTTGCTCGCGACAAATCATCCAACCAGATCGACGTTCCAGCTGCTGAAACCTCTTGTACTGACATTAGATCGCCTTCTTTACTTGAGCCACAACATTCTCAACTGAGAAACCAAACTCTTTGAACAGGCGCTTGGCATCTGCAGAAGCTCCGTAATGTTCAAGCGAAATTGCAACACCTGAATCTCCAATAAGTTCGCGCCAACCTTGAGCGATACCAACTTCGATACTCACCTTAACGATGTTAGGGGAGAGGACTGAGTCCTTATAACTTTGATCTTGCTCGGCGAACCATTCAAGACATGGTGCGCTGACCACACGAACATTGATACCTTCAGCAGCCAAAGCGGTTTGAGCATCGATAGCTAATGAGACTTCAGAACCGGTTGCGATCAAAATAGCTTGAGGGTTGGGCAGATCCTTCAAAATGTAGGCACCTTGTGCGGTTCCTGATGCTGGCTCACACACCGTGCGATCAAATACTGGCAGATTTTGACGTGAAAGAAGAATGCCACAAGCACGCTCACGTGTAATGATCTTCTTCCAAGCTTCCGTTACCTCATTGGCATCTCCGGGGCGAATAACATCAAAACCCGGAATCGCACGTAATGCAGCAAAGTGCTCGATTGGTTGATGTGTAGGTCCATCTTCGCCTACACCAATCGAATCATGGGTCCATACAAATGTTGTTGGAATATTCATCAATGCAGCAAGTCGTACCGCTGGGCGCATGTAGTCGCTAAACACCGCAAAGGTTCCACCAAATGAACGAGTCAAGCCATGCAAAGTAATTCCGTTAAGAATTGAACCCATCGCGTGCTCACGAATACCAAAGTGAATTATGCGCCCGTATGGATTTGCGCCATCAATTGCACTACTTACAGGAAGGAAAGAGCCTCCACCCTTAATGCTGGTGTTGTTTGATCCAGCTAAATCCGCAGATCCACCCCAAAACTCTGGCAGAACCGCGGCTATTGCATTAATTACCTCACCAGAAGCCGCACGCGTTGCAACATCCTTACCCGGAGCAAATACTGGAAGTTGTGAGTCCCAACCAGCTGGCAGTGTTCGACTTTGCAAACGTGTAAGTA
>CAYNYE010000057.1:0-1328 GCA_964401345.1 uncultured Candidatus Planktophila sp. | reverse complement strand
GCATCAAGTGCGGCAATATCTACATTGCCATCTGCCGCTGCTGCGACCTCAATGACATGCCATCCATATGCGCGATAGCGCGCTGAAACATCTTCGGTGAAAGCGTTATGTGTATCGCCTTCAATTGAAATTCGATTGTCATCGTAGATGATGTTGAGATTTCCAAGCTCTTGAGTACCGGCTAATGAATGCGCCTCAGCGCTAACTCCTTCTTGTAGATCTCCATCAGAGCAGATAACCCAGATCGAATGATCAAAGACCGATTGATTCGCTGGAGCGTTCGGATCCAACAATCCCCGCTCGTAGCGTGCCGCCATCGCCATTCCAACCGCGGTTGCAACTCCTTGACCCAAAGGGCCGGTAGTCATTTCGACACCAGCGGTGTGGCCAAACTCAGGGTGACCAGGGGTTAATGAACCCCAGGTTCTAAAACTTTCAAGATCCTTCATCTCTAAGCCATAACCACTCAAAAAGAGTTGAATATAAAGGGTTAAGGATGAGTGACCGCAGGAAAGAATAAAGCGATCACGTCCTAGCCAATGTGCATCAGAAGGATCGTGAACTAAGTGACGTTGAAACAAGGTGTAGGCAACTGGAGCAAGGGACATAGCGGTTCCAGGGTGGCCATTGCCAACCTTTTGCACCGCATCTGCAGCTAACGCACGTGAGTACGCCACTGCTTGATCATCTAGTGCGGTCCACCCTGTTACTACGCTCATTCTTTATCCATTCTTAGTCGTTACCGATAACCAAATTCGCCATGAAGCAATCCACACTAAAGTTGAGCCCGCTAAATGAAAACCAACAAGTATTTCTGGCAGATCCGTAAACCACTGCACATATCCAATTAAGCCTTGACCCAATGCGATAGCCAGAAAGATTTTCAATCGCTTTTTCGTATCCATTGACGTTCCTTGAACGACAAAGAAAGCAAAGGTGATTCCAAGTAATGCAATTACAACATCGGCGTGCAACCACGCAACGGTTCGTAGATCAAATGAGAATCGGGGAGCAGTGGCATCGCCGGCATGTGGACCAGAACCGGTAACGATCGTTCCAAGGATCAAGACGATAAAGGTTGTGATGATATGTGCGGTGGCGATCTTCTTGACTAAGGGATCGGATTGAATCTTTACCGATGGAGAGTTTCTCTGAGCTCGCAGCGATGCCGCCCCAGCGATCAAGACAATGGACAAAAGAAAATGTGCACCTACAGTTGCAGGATGAAGTCCCGTTAAAACAGTTATGCCGCCTAGAACACCTTGACCTACGATTCCAAGAATCTGACCTAAGGCAAGACCTCGAAGATCCTTTCTTCCTGCGGCAAG
>CAYNYE010000056.1:0-6288 GCA_964401345.1 uncultured Candidatus Planktophila sp. | reverse complement strand
GCTGCACCAAATGCTGCAGCTGAACGAATAATCGCACCAAGGTTACGAGGATCTGTCACACCATCTAATGCAACGATCAATGATGGGTACTTCGCACGTTCCATGATCTCTTCAAAGCTTGAGTATTGGAAAGGCTTGATTGCAAGAATGATTCCTTGGCTGTTTGGAGAAATTCCTTCAACTTCAGCACGGTGTGCTTCGCGGATTGGAAGTCCGTGGTGAAGAGCAAGCTTTAAGCTCTCAGCAACGCGATCATCAACATCGATACTGCGTGCAACTAATAATTCTGTAGATGGAACATTTTCACGTAGCGCTTCTAGAACCGCGTTACGACCTGCAACGATCTCACCACGTGGACGATCGCCCTTTGGCATACGTGGTGAACGAGTTTCGCGCTTTTCTGCAGCCTTCTTGCGCTTTGCAGCTGCGTGATACGGACGGTCTTCAGCCTTTGGAGTTGGACCTTTTCCTTCAAGACGACGCTTATTGTTTCCACCAGTACCGGCAGATGGCCCCTTTTTTGATTGGCGAATAGCGCCTTTTCGGGATGAATTGCCAGCCATGATGAGATCTCGTTTCAGTAATTAATTAATAGACCAGCGAGGTCCTTGAGCAGTGTCCTCAATTGTAATTCCTAAAGCAGCAAGCCCATCACGGATGGCATCTGATGCAGCGAAATCCTTACGCTCACGGGCAGCTGCGCGCTCTGCCAACGCCAATTTAATGGTGCCATCGAGGGCCTTTGAAAGGTCTGAACCACCAGATGATGCAAAAGCGGCATCAAATGGATCGCAGCCAAGAATCTCGAGCGCTCCACGGATCTCTTTCGCATTTCGAGCAATTGCGACCTGATCGTTGTCTGTCAAACCTTGATTACCAAGTCGAAGATTTTCGCTGATCGTTGCAAGTGCAGCTGGGACCGCTAGGTCATCATTCATCGCTGCAGTAAATGCATCGCTAACAATTGCAGCTGGAACTTCACCAAGTACTTCAGTTGCGCGGTTTAAGAAGTTTTCGATGCGCTTAAAGTTAGTTGCTGCTTCTTGCAACGCCTCTGGTGAGTATTCGAGCATGGAACGGTAGTGCGCACCACCTAAGTAGAAACGAAGTTCAATTCCGCGGAAAGTTTTTAGGATCTCGTGAACCTGCAAGGTGTTACCTAAAGACTTTGACATCTTTTCGCCGGATTGAGTTACCCAAGCATTGTGCAACCAGCGTTGCGCAAATCCATAACCTGCAGCTTCAGATTGTGCGATCTCATTTTCATGGTGCGGGAAGACTAAATCTAAACCTCCACCATGAATATCAAACTTTTCACCTAAGTAAGCATGTGCCATTGCAGAACACTCCAAGTGCCAACCTGGGCGACCTGGACCCCATGGAGTTGGCCATGAAGGATCTCCCGGCTTTGCAGCCTTCCACAAAGCAAAGTCACGTACATCTTTTTTGTAGGTTTCATCAGCATCGGCAGCTGGTTGTAAATCATCTAGGTGTTGACGAGACAAAGTTAAGTAACGCTTTAATTTGCGAACTTCTAGGTACACATCGCCATTGCCTGGTGCATACGCAGCGCCGTTTTCAATCAAGGTCTGCATCAGCTCGACCATCTGAGTGATGTGGCCAGTTGCACGAGGTTCATATGTCGGTGGCAAAACATTGAGTGCTGCATACGCTTCAGCGAAGATGCGCTCGTACTTCATCGCTACCGCCCACCACGGCATTTCCTCATGAACAGCCTTGTGCAAAATCTTGTCATCGATATCAGTGACGTTACGAATAAAGGTGACCTCGTAGCCGTTCTTCATTAACCAACGACGCAAAATATCGAAGTTAATTCCGCTACGAACATGGCCGATGTGTGGGTAGGACTGAACCGTTGCACCACACACATAGATTGAAACCTTGCCTGGTTCTAGCGGCTTGAACTCGCTGATTTCGCGGGTTGCTGTGTCATACAACTTAAGCGTCATGGAGCAACCACCAAAGCGTTTGCAATCACGTAAATTCCTTCACCTCTACCGGTAAATCCCATTTGATCAGATGTTGTTGCTGCCACTGAAACTGGAGCACCAAGTGCATCTGACAAAACCTTTTGTGCCTCATCGCGACGTGGCGTGATCTTTGGCTGATTTCCAACAATCTGCAGGGCAACGTTGTTAATGACAAAACCCTTTGCGGCGACAAAATCACGAAGCTTTTCAATCATTGCAATACCTGTGGCTCCAGCCATTTCAGGGGTATCGACGCCAAAGAAAGTTCCAATGTCACCTAGTTGGCAGGCGGATAAGACCGCATCGCACAATGCGTGCACCGCAGCATCACCATCGCTATGCCCGACTAAACGAGGCGCATCTGGCCACTGCAATCCAGCCAGCGAACAAGGCCCGCTTTCGCCAAATTGATGCGCATCTACACCGACTCCGGTGCGCATCTTGGAAAGGTTCATTGTCTAAGAGTAACGGCTAGGCAGGTGGTGTTTAATACGCATACCGGCTTTATCCATGGAAAAGAGTTCATAGTGACCTACACATCTCGACTTCGAGATCATGCACAGAAAATTGGTCGCGATACCCGCATCGCATTAGTAGGTGCTGGCCAGATGGGCCGTGGCTTTGGAAATCAGCTGGGCCGCAAAGAGGGTATTTCTCTTTCCATCATCATCGATACCGATCTTGAGCGAGTAAAGGTTGTTTACGCAGATTTAGGAATCACCGAGATTGTTTTCAGTGATGACAAAGCAGTTTTAGCTGAAGCGATATTGGCGGGCAAGCACACCGGAAGTACCGATGCGACTTTGGTGTCAGAGCTTCCTGTTGATCTAGTTGTTGAAGGAACCGGTATTCCAGATATCGGTGCACAGATTACATATTCATCTTTGCTGGCAAAGAAAGATGTTGCAGTTCTTAATGTTGAGATGGATGTAACTATCGGACCGCTGCTGCATAAGGTTGCAACTGATAACGGTGTTATTTACGCCGTGTGCCACGGTGATGAACCAATCGAAGCCAAGGTGCTGGTTGATTACGCCCGCGACCTAAACTTTGAAATTATTTGTGCAGGTAAGGGAAAAAACAATCCCTTTGAGCCTTTGAGCACTCCGGATACTGTGCGCGAAACTGCGATCGCTAAAAAGATGAACCCAAAGATGTTGTGTTCATTTACCGATGGTTCAAAGACCATGACCGAGATGGTGGCACTTGCCAACACCACTGGTCTGCAACTATCAAAGCGTGGAATGTATGGACCGGCATCATCTGTTAAAACTTTGCAGGACACCTTTGCCCTTGTTGCAGATGGTGGAGTTCTAGATCGCCCGGGTGTTGTCGATTACTGCACCGGCGATGTTGCACCTGGAGTCTTTGTGATTGTTCGTCACAACGATCCTTACATCGCACATGAGATGAGCTACCTTGCAATGGGACCTGGTCCTTACTTTGCGCTGTATCGCCCATTCCATTTAGCTTCAATTGAAGCCCCAATTACTGTGTACCGTGCGATTTTGGATCGTGAATCATCCCTGTATGCACCTCACCTAAACGCTGAAGTTGTGACAATGACTAAGAAAAACCTTGAAGTAGGCGATGTTATTGACGGTATTGGTGGATTTACAGTGCGTGGCTACGCCGATAACGCACTAGATGCCAAGCGCGATAACTTGGTTCCAATCGGTTTAGTTGCAGGTGCAAAGATTGTGAAGCCAATTGGTGTTGGCGAACTGCTGACATACGATCATGTGGAACTCAATCAGGATTCATTTATCGTTGCTTTGCGCAAGAAGCAGGATGAATTAGGCCTTACCTACGCACCAGATCACAAGTAATTATGAGCACCCAGGGCACCGTTGCATCAATAGTTCTTGCAGCAGGCTCTGGAACTCGTTTTGGTCACAGTATGAACAAGGTGTGGCTGCAGTTAAATGGCAAGCACATTATTTCTAGATCCTTGGATAACTCACGTAGCAACTTTTCTAATGTGCGAAGCATCTTGGTGATTAACCCTGATGATGAAGAGTTCGCACGCGAGGCATTAATCAAAGATGGAATGCTGGCTAACACCGAGATTGTGCATGGCGGTGCAAGTCGTCACGAGAGCGAGTACAAAGCACTTCAATACTTAAAGGCAGATATCGAAGCTGGATTGATTGATTTGGTTCTTATTCATGATGGTGCGCGACCATTGGCAACACCACAAATCTTTTCAGCAATTGCTGATGGTGCACAATCACATGGTGGTGCAATTCCAACAATTGCATTAGATCCACGCGAGATGGATACCGCACGCACCGAAACCGTTGCACGAGTACAAACACCTCAAGGTTTTAGAGCCCAACAGTTGCTACAAGCTTATGAAAGGGCTGCGGTTGCTGGCTTTGTTGGCACCGACACCGCTGCATGTATGGAAGAGTTTTTTCCAGAGGTTAAAACAGTTGCGGTTCCTGGCGATATCTTTAATATCAAAATCACTTACCCGCAGGATTTAGCTATCGCGGAATTACTTGTTCCAGTCCAGTAAATAACCCATTAATTCAATCTCTTTTTCCGAGTTTATTCGGGCGCTATCTGCATCGGCATCAACCACTGCGGTCTTTGCAGAACTCTTGAGCGGAACAAACCAGGTTGATGCACTGCCATCAAAATCTATGGCGTTGTAACGAATTAATTCAGGTGTTGAAATACGCATCATGGATGTGCGATCGATTGTTTCATCAATGAAGTTGTTGGCATCGATGGATTTCAGGGTCTCGGTAAAGGGAGAAACTGGGCGAACCGCATCAATCTCGCTGGTTAACGCCGCGTAAACCCGCTCAAACTGTGCTTGCTGAGTTAATGGTCGTTGTGAATCATGAACTATTACAAGATCAGCAGCCGTACCGTTCTTGATCGCTGCAGCTAATTCGCTTGGGTTATTGGGATCGCACACCAGTTTTTCGCAATCAATCTCGGTGACCTTTGATAAGTCTTCAGCGCTACCTGCGATCGCAAGATGTGCATCAGAAATCGAAGCGACGAAGAGTTGCGCAGATTTAATGCAGGTAGACAGAATTGTTTGATTCTTTAATTGGTGGAACGCAATTGGCGAGGTAATCGCCACAACAACCTTCAGAGAAGGTGTCATGAAATTAGGAAGCTAGAACCTCGTCAAGGATTACTGCAGCCTTTTCTTCATCAGTGCGCTCTGCAAGAGCGAGCTCTGAAACTAGGATCTGCTTCGCCTTGGCGAGCATGCGCTTTTCTCCTGCTGAAAGTCCACGATCTAGATCGCGACGGTATAGATCGCGAACAACTTCGGCGACCTTAATAACATCACCTGAAGCAAGCTTTTCAAGATTAGCCTTGTAGCGACGAGACCAGTTTGTTGGCTCTTCTGTGTATGGCTGGCGCAATACGCTGAATACGCGATCTAGGCCAGCTGAATCAACAACATCACGAACTCCGACTAGATCCACATTGTCTGCAGGAACGCGGACAGTTAGATCTCCTTGAGCCACTTTCAACACTAGGTAGGTCTTTTCTTCACCCTTGATCACGCGAGTTTCAATAGCTTCGATTAACGCAGCCCCGTGATGAGGATAAACAACGGTTTCGCCGACCTTAAATGTCATGTGATGCCCTTCGCTAGAGGGTCAATTCTACCAGCATTATTTGGATCAGAAAACCCGGTAAAAGTAGCGTCATTCACTACTAATTTGATGTGAGACAATTGCACCTATGCGTCGCACACTTTCTGCATTAGCAATTGCATCACTTGCCGTCTCATTAACTGGATGTGGAGCTGGCCTTAACGCCGAGACTCGACGAATTGCACAGGTAACTGATGGCGCTGAAGCCTCAATCATTTCAACTGAGAACAACATCCGTGTGGTCAACCTGCTTGTCGTTGCTGCAGAAGGTGGAACTGGTGTTCTTGTAGGAACAGTAGTGAGCGCTTCAGATAATGAGGATGCTTTGTTGGGTGTAGCAATTAACGGCACCGTTGCGCAGTACACAGGCAAGAACAGTCTTCCTAAGAACTCACCAATTATCTTTGAAGGCCCACGTGCAAACGCTAAGGCTGTTCTTTCTGGCTTTGGTGCAAAGCCTGGAACACATGTTCGCGTAACTATGTTCTTTGCTCGTGCTGGAGAAATTACTCGCGATGTAATTGTTCGTGAAAACAAGTACGAGTATGCAGGTGTTACAGCTGGCGCGGTTTTGGCGACAACAACAGCATCGCCTTCACCATCACCTACAGCAAATAAGTATGTCTTACTTCTTACGCTGATTTACTACAGCTGGAATCGCTTCTTTT
>CAYNYE010000055.1:0-6377 GCA_964401345.1 uncultured Candidatus Planktophila sp. | reverse complement strand
TGGGGCATTCTGCCAAGAGTCAGCCTTAATTTAGGGGAGGGCGCGCCCCAACTGAAGAAACACACTTTGCTGCCAATGCCGCACCTGCTGAAAGCGCTTGAGTTAGATCACTTGTTTCCAGCCACTTTGGAATAAATCCAGCAGCAAAAGAGTCTCCGGCACCTGTGGTGTCGACAACATTGGTTGTAACGGCAGAGACCTTGGCTTTCACAGATCCATTGATTGCCATTGCACCCTTAGAACCCAACTTAATAACAACAAGAGGAGTGTGCTGTGAAAGATTTGTTTCAGCGGTTTCAACATCCTTTGAATCACCTAGATACAAAGCCTCTTCGCTGTTGAGCAGAATTCCATCCATCATTGATACCCATGACAAGACTTCCTCGCGGCTAACAATCTTCATCGCACCTGTTGTTGTTGGGTCAAAGAAGATTGGCTTACCAGCTGCTTTAATTTTCTTAATCATTGCAAGAACCGCATCACGGCTGCGGAAATCCAAAAGCGCGTAACCAGATAGGTAGACGCCATCAATATCGTCTAATGGTGGCAAATCGGATGCTTCTAGATCTGCATTTGCTCCATTGTCCGGAAACATTGTGCGTTCACCATTTGCATCAACCAGAATTACGACAACACCTGTAGGCCGTCCACTGTGCATCAAGTTGAGGTGTTCTACACCGTACTTGTCTAAGTCAGAAATTAAAGCAAAACCCACAGGATCGTTACCTGTGCGGGCTACTAAATGGGCTTTTGAATTAGTACGTGTGATCCAGGTAGCAACGTTGGCTGCTTGCCCGCCTGGGTGGCTTGAAATTCTGCTGGCAGTGTCATTTCCATAATTAATTGGCTCTTTAAGTTGTGAAATGACATCTAGCGCTAAATCGCCGATACAGAGAATCTTTTTCATTGAAGTGCCACTGCAATCTGTGCACCGAGCAAGCAGTTGGCCTTGATAATTTCAGTGTTAATCGCCAGGGATTCACCCTTAGATGTTGTGTGGAAGTGCTCAAGCAAAAATGGTGTTACAGCCTTTCCGGTAATGCCATCCTTGTCTGCTTTTTCCAAACCAGATTGCAAAATCTCATCGTGAAGAGCCTTATCCATCTCTTTAGCAACTGGATTAGCAACTACAAGCGCTTTACTTAAAGTGCCAACCTCTTTGCGTGCTTTGATGATCTCTGCGATCTCTTCTGGTGTATCGACGCGGTGCTCAAGGGTGTAACCAGAATCGGTTAAGTAAAAACCTGGGAAAGCGGTTGTCTTGTATCCAACCAGGCTGATTGCCAAAGTTTCTAAACGCTCCAAAGTTGCAGGAACATCTAAAATTGATTTCACTCCGGCGCAGATCATCGTCATATCCACATTTGCCAAAGCGGTTAAGTCAGCTGATTCATCGAAGGACTCATTAGCGCCACGGTGAACTCCACCGAGACCGCCGGTAGCAAAGATGTGGATTCCAGCCATAGCTGCGATGTGTGCGGTTGCCGCAACTGTTGTCGCTGCGCTTTTTCCTTGAGCAACAATGATTGCAAGATCGCGGATTGATGCTTTAGAAATATCATCGCGATTTGCGATCGCTTCTAGCTCGGCACGCTCAAGACCAACCAAGATCTTTCCATCAAGCAGTGCGATAGTTGCAGGGACCGCTCCAGCATCACGAACAATGCGTTCACATTCCAAAGCAACCTCTAGGTTTGAGGGACGTGGCAATCCGTGGCTGATAATCGTTGATTCAAGCGCCACAATCGGCTTTCCAGCCTTGAGCGCATTGGCAACTTCAGCAGATAACTTGATCGCTTTTTCCATAGCCAAACTCTAGTGCACACTCGTGGGAAGATAAGCACGTGCATTTGTCCCAGATAACCCCGTCGCTGTTTGCCTCGCTGGGGTTGGAAAGTGCAGTTGATCACTTAGGTGTTGGAATCTCACCTAATGGACGGGAACTCCTATTTCTTATTGATGGTTTCGGTTTTGACACCTTGTTTAAGTACGCCGATGTAATGCCGGCCATGAGTCGAATGTTTAATCACGGAACAATTCAGACCGCATTTCCTTCAACGACTGCAACATCTCTTGCAACCCTAACGACTGGTGAACTTCCAGGAGTACATGGAATGTTGGGGTACACCGTTCAAGTTCCACGTAGCGGTGGCAGATTATTAAATGCATTGAAATGGGATGAGCGAGTAGATCCTGAAAATTGGCAGCCAGTCGAAACTCTTTTTCAGCGTGCCGCTAACACTGGAATAACAGTTACACATGTTGCAGCTAAGCGATATGAGAACTCTGGTTTTACGCGCGCAGTTTTTCGTGGCGCACAATACAAAGGTGCAAATGTTGTTGCAGATTTGGTAAGCGAAACCAAGCAAGCCCTTCAAAAAACACCATCCTTTGTTTATCTATATGTCAATGATTTAGATAATGCAGGACATTCAGATGGCGTAGGCAGCGACAAGTGGATTGCAGCCTTGTCTGCAATTGATCAGATGGTTTCTTCATTGATGAAAGAGGTTCCAAAGGGAACCCGTTTATGGGTTACTTCAGATCACGGAATGATTAATGTTGAAGAAAAGATAATCATCGGTCAGGACAATCCATTGTTAACGGGTGTGAGCGTCATTGCCGGAGAACCACGTGCACGTCATATTTACTTAACGGAAGATTCACCACAAGCACGAGAAGATGTTGCATCCTTATGGCAAGAGTATTTGCAGGAAAAGGCTTTAGTGCATACCCGCGAACAAGCTATATCAAGCAACCTTTTTGGCACGGTTATGAGCGCAGATGCGTTAGACCGTATGGGTGAGGTTATTGCAATTGCACGCGGGGGATTGGTGTTACTTGATGCTGATCGTGCAGATAAAGAAGGTGCAATGGTTGGACACCATGGTGGTGACAGTCAGATTGAATCTCAGGTTGGATTGCTAACAACAACGTTGAGTTAGAGGTTAGTTTTGATCCTCAGGCTTGATCCCAAACATAATTTCATCCCAGCTTGGAACCTTTGCGCGTGCAGTGATTCCATCGCGAGAAGCCTCATCATCTGGCTCTTCACGAATAACCGCTAAACGAGGAACTTCACGAATAGGTTCGATCTCTTCTTCAATCTCTTCCTGAATATCTTCCTTGCGGAACTCGCTGTACACATCGATGATGCGACGCTCAGAGGGGTGAGAAGACTCGGTGGGAATAAGCGCAGCGGTTGGAAGTTGGCGAGGAGCAGGCTCATCACCCATCATCCAGCGCGCGTTCTCATCCATAGATGTAACGGTGCGAAGGGTTGGATCGAAGTTCCACTGAGCAATACCAACACCAGAAGTATTTGGGTAATGAAGTTCGATGGTCCAGGTTCCATCTTCAAGTCGCCAGGTATCCCATGACAACTCTGATGAATCAATATTGCGAGGTGCTAAGCGAGAGATTACAACTCCGAGCAAAGTGACTGCATCACGTCCGCCCTCTTTGCGAATCGCAATTTGCTGCGCTTGATCAATAATGTAAATGCGTTCAGAAAGAATCGGACCTGCGAAACGTTCGACCTTTTCAATTGATGTGTCATTTTCGCGAGCGATTTGTTCTGCGGTCTGTCCTGCACGAAGCAAACGCTGAATCTCTTTGATCGAAATGGTTGGCTCATCTGTTGCTGGAACCGCCATAAGACGTTGCTGATTTACTGTTGCACGCAAAGTGTCAGAAACTCGAATTGTGAACTCATTTCCATCATTGTCATGCAGAGATAGGTAGAGACCATCTTCGGTCTTTCCATTAAGTCGTAGCTCAGTCACGAGCACGAGGGTAGCCGATGAGGGCCTTATAAGTCTGGAAATACGGAAGCGTGGCTACACATGCCGCGATCATGAATCCCAAGGGAACCCAGTACGCGATATCGGCACCAAAGCGATCGATGATTTGACCAGATAGAGCGCTGGAAATCGCACCGCCCATAGGCATTCCGGCAACGACCCACGTTAAAGTTTCCGTGATTTGTTCTGGTGGGACCGCACCTTCGGCAACGCCATAGGCATTGATGACTAGAGGTGCGATTGCAAAACCATTAAAGAAAAGTGCGACCGCAAGCCAGGTAATTGAATGCACAAACAACATAGGGATCGACAACACGGTCAGCGCAAAAAGAAATAGCAAGAATCTAGCTGCGCTAGTTAGCTTCCACTTAACAACTCCATTAATAATCGCGGCAACTGCGCTACCTGCCGCCCAAATTGCCAGCAAGATTCCTGATTGAGCTTCCTGGCCGCGAGTTTCGGCAAAAGCAACGGTCACAATTGCAATTGACCCAAAGAATCCACCTAGCAAAGTTGTGGGCAATACAACGGCTTGAACCCGCTTATTTCTAATAACCGCAGGATGTGGATCCACATGACGCTTCGGTGTAGCAGGTGGCTCCGTAGTTTTAGCTGAAACAAATAGCGGAAAGCCGATCGCGACAAAGATGATGCCCGAAATGATTCCGGCCGCCGGTGCGATTGATGTCGCACATGCGGTCACAATGATTGGCCCCAGAATAAAGACAACCTCATCCATCAACGCCTCAAAGGAGTAAGCGGTATTTACCAGGTGACGATCTTGTTCATCTTCTGCGGTTGTCGTCTTATCGGGGCTTAATACATGCAACCAGCGACGTCGAACTAAACCACCAGTGTTTACCGAAAATGCTTCGGCAACAATGATTGATAAAAACCAGGTCCAGACAGGTGTTTCATTGAGAACTAAAACCGTAAAGATACAAAAAGCGATTACCTTTACTGGAATAACTCGCACCAACATTGCGCTTTGCCCAATGCGATCTGCAACCCTTGACCAATGCGGCGTAGCTAATGCCATGACAACTGAAGCGGTGGCGCTTAGAGCACCTGCAATTGCATATGAATCACTAACGGCTACAACAATAAAGATAAGCGCAAGTGAATCCATAGAAATAGGCATGCGAGCAATTAGGCCAGGAATTGAAAATCTCAGCGCCCCAGGTGTGCGAAATAATGTTAAGTACGCTGAGAACATAGGCAAGAGTCTATCCCGCCATTAGACTGCAGCTATGACTGATACCAATGAGTTACTGCAACTTGCATTAAAGATTGCACGCCAAGCAGGGGATTTGTTGGTTGATCGACCTGCATCGTGGGATCTGACAGTCAAATCAACTGCAATCGATATTGCAACTCAAATGGATCACGCCAGTGAAAAACTGATTGTTGAAAGTATTTTAGCTGCGCGTCCTGATGATGGAATCATCGGTGAAGAGGGAACATCACGTCCAAGTAAGAGCGGGACTACCTGGGTTATTGATCCAGTAGATGGAACGGTTAATTACTTTTATGGATTACCTGGCTGGGCGGTAAGCATCGCTGCAAAGGATGCCAATGGAACTTTGGTTGGAGTTGTTCACTCTCCAACGGTTAATTCAACTTGGTATGCAAGCAAGGGTGGCGGAGCGTTCTTAAACGATGTAAAGATTGCCTGCAACAATCCGGTAGAACTTAATCGTGCGCTGTTGTCATCGGGCTTTGCTTACGATGTTCGCGATCGAGTTGAGCAGTTAAAGATTGTGAATGCGCTTCTTCCTCAGATTCGAGATTTGCGTCGGATTGGATCTGCCGCCGCCGATATCTGCCATGTGGCAACCGGTCTGGTCGATGGCTACTTTGAAACTGGGCTGCATGAGTGGGATTTGGCGGCAGCTGAGCTTGTCGCCCGAGAAGCCGGAGCGGTTGTGACCACCCGCCCATGGCATGGGCTCAATCTGACCGTGGCCGCTGGCCCTCACCTGTTTGAGGCGCTCAACGCTCACATTCCCCAATAGCTCTAGGCTCGAGTAGCGCCCCAACCCCGATTTACGCTCAAGGCCCCTTCTATGGCAAGATACGGGGTCTGCACCGCCAAAGCGCGTGCTTAATAGAAATGACAAAAGGATCCGAATATGAACATTCTTGACGCCGTAGATGCAGCATCGCTGCGCAAAGACATCCCACAGTTCCGTGCTGGTGATGAGCTCAAGATCCATGTTCGCGTTATCGAAGGTAACAAGAGCCGTCTTCAGGTTTTCCAGGGTGTAGTAATCCGTCGCCAAGGTGATGGCGTTCGCGAGACTTTCACAATCCGTAAGGTTTCATACGGCGTTGGCGTTGAGCGTACCTTCCCAGTTCACACACCAGTTATTGAAAAGATCGAGTTAGTAAAGAAGGGCGAAGTACGTCGCGCCAAGCTTTACTACCTACGCGATCTACGCGGTAAGGCTGCAAAGATTCGCGAAAAGCGCGATGGTGTTGAAGGTTACGGAGATGGAATTCTTTCAACTCCAGAACCTGTAGTTATTCCTGAGCCAGTTGCTGTGTCCGAACCAGTAGCAGAGGTTGCTGTGG
>CAYNYE010000054.1:0-6456 GCA_964401345.1 uncultured Candidatus Planktophila sp. | reverse complement strand
GCTGATACCTGTGCATTTGGTTCACAATGTTTTGCAGCCAATGCAAAGGCAAAGGCGCAGACCGCAGATATTGTCGTAACCAACCACACCTTGCTTGCCATTGAAATTGTGGATTCACATCCGATCCTGCCTGAACGGGATTGCGTTATTTTGGATGAAGCCCACGAGTTTATGGACCGAGCAACACAAGCGGTCACCGACGAGTTAACCTCAAACCGAGTATTACGTGCTGCAGCAATGGCCCGAAAGTTCATGCCGGGCAAGCTTTCTGATGCCTTCCATAAAGCCGCCAATGATTTCCATGAATCGATGGTCGATTACGGCGAGGATGTAAAGGGCGATCCAACTGCGCTTGGTCGACTAGAAGAGATCCCACAATCTCTAGAGTTTTCTATCCGCAAGGTAATGGAAGCGGCAAAGGGCATCACACAATTCTTGGCGGCAGATGATGAAATCATCGACACCGATGCCCTTGCAGAGCGGGCACGAGTTAAAGGTGCAGTTAGCGAGATTGCAACCACCGCAGCTACCTTGTTAAAGATGGGGGATGGCTTAGTTCTTTGGTACGAACCAACCTTCTCAACTTTGTACTTAGCACCACTTTCTGTGTCAGATGTTTTGCGCGAAAACCTATTGACTAAGACCCCTGTCATTGCAACATCGGCAACCTTGACCGTTGGTAAAGGTTTTGATTCGATGGCAAAGAGCATCGGCTTCTTAGTTAATGAAGAGGTCAGCGCAGAACTTAAGGATGGAGAAGTAGATCCAGCAAATGTGCAGATGCTCGATGTTGGATCACCCTTTGATTTTGCCAACCAAGGTGTTTTATATATGCCTAAGCACTTACCTGAACCAGGTCGTGATGGCCCAAGTCAGGATGTATTGACTGAACTTGGTGAATTAATTGATGCCGCTGGTGGTCGCACCCTTGCGCTCTTTTCTTCATGGCGCGGGGTAGAAGCAGCTGATTTACATCTCCGTAAAGTTCTGGCAGAGCTACCCATAAAGATCATTACTCAAAAGCGTGGCGATGCTGTTGGTCCTTTAGTTGATCGCTTTGCAAAGGATGAGACATCGGTTTTGATCGGAACCATGTCGTTGTGGCAAGGCGTCGATGTTCCGGGCAACAGTTGCATCCTGGTTGCGATTGATCGGATTCCTTTTCCACGTCCCGATGAACCGGTTATGAGTGCACGCGCATCCCAAGCAGATGCAGCGGGCGGTAGTGGTTTCATGCAGGTTTCGCTACCCCGAGCAGCGTTATTGCTTGCCCAGGGCACTGGTCGCTTGATTCGTTCAGTGGATGATCGGGGAGTTGTAGCGATCTTGGACTCGCGAATCGTCACTAAAAGGTACGGAAGTGTCCTACTTAACTCGATGCCACCGCTCTGGAGAACCTCAGAAAAGGGCGTGGTCATAGATTCACTGAGAAGACTTCGCGAAAGCATGAAACAATAAAAATATGCCTCGCATTGAAACCCAAACTCTTGCTGAGCACCGAGATTGGCGACGTAACCAGCTGATTGAAGCAGCTGCCAGCATCGCACTTGAATCAGGTGGAGCGGCGATCACCGTTGCTGCGGTTGCACAGCGTGCAGGGCTTTCACGTACATCTGTCTACGAGTACTTTGGAAGCGGATCTGAGCTAGTTGCAGATTTAGTGATCGATGAGCTTCATAACTTTGCAGAAACACTTAACGCCGCGGTTGCCGATTGCACCGATGCACAGTGCATCGTTACCTGTTGGGTTAATGGCGCACTTACCTACATTGCAGATGGTCGCCACCTTTTAGCTAAGGCGCTTAATGCAACTGCGATGCCACAATCTCGCGCACAGCAGATCGGAATGGCCCACCGTGCTTTGATGGCTCCGCTCATGAAAGCGGTTACCGATCTAGGTGTGAAGGATGCACAACGCGCCTTGTCATTTATTCAGGCGATTACCGATGCATCCACCAAAAGAATTGAATCAGGCCATGACGCAGAAAGTGAGATCGCTTATGCGACCGCCTTCTGCATCAATGGCCTGATGGTTAATTAATTACTTAGCTGCTGTCGTTAGCTTTGTAGACAAAACTTCGTACAACGCTTTTCTGCTCTTAGCGGTTGCAGTGATTTCACACTTACCGCGACGCATTGTTAGTACTGATCGAACTACTGAACAAGCACCCATCGCCTTGTAAGTAACCTTTTCGCCAAAGTTAGTTGCCGCTGGAAGTGTTGTTTTGCTGTACGCCTTCAAGGTTTCAGGAAGCGTGAAGCTTCCTAATGTTTGCGTGCCAAGGGTCAAACGAATCGGCAAGATGACCGTTACTGGGGCTGCAGTTGCATTGCCTGCACTGGTCACAGAGATCGCGCATTCTCCAGCTCCCGCCAAAGGAGTGATTTGCTGACCGTTCAGCGCACATGCAGGAGCTAATGATCGGTAGGTCAAGGTTGCGCCTGCCTTAGACACTGCAGTCACTGTTGCGATCTGGCGATAGCCCAAAGTCGCAGGAGCACGTGTTGTAACTGCGGTTCCGTTGATTGTCGCGGTTACCTCATCTGCTGCCAGAGTTGTTGTTCCGGCAACTGCTGCCTTAAATGTCAAAGGGAAGAACTGATCCTCTGAAAAATCAGCGGCCACAGTGTGATCAAAGCGCATAAAGATTCCGCACTTAGAAACGGTGCAATCTACCGTTGTGGTGCCAGATATGAATGAACCAGTTGGCTTAAATGCAATTGGCGCAGTTGGTAGAAAAGAGGCACCACGAGCAGTTGAGATCCACAGTTCTACCGCTTTATTACACAACGCTGAACGCGTACCTGCTGGCGCTTCCACACATTGTTGAATATAGAGACCACCCTTAGCAGGCACATTAGAAAGCGAAATGTTGACTGTTGCACCTTGGTAATCAAGGTTGGTTAATGGTCCGCCGACAAATTTGGTTTCTGCAGCTTGCGCTGACACCGGTGTCAAAAGCGAAGCGATTAATGCAACAAGTACGAGCTTCTTCATTTTTCTCCTTATTTAACGGTGATAGGTATAAATAGATCTGAACTTCGATCATTGCTGCGCAGATGATCCGCACGAACAGTTATTGCACACTTAACTTTGGTGCAATCAAACTTTCCAATCTTCTTGGAAATCTTTACCTTTTGCGTAAATCGACCACCTGGCAGGAACTCTTCAGTTAAACCAACTGCGTATGGTGGAGGATTTGATGAGATCCAAAATGATGCCTCACCGGTGCCTGCTTTATTGATCCCTCCACCACATGGCGTTGGAGCCTTGCCCTTTGGTGGAATTACGCAAAAAGCTAAGTAAATGCCAACGGTTTCATCAAAGTAATTACCTTTAACCGTCACCATGGATCCGTTTTTTACAGTGGTTTTAGAGACCGACAAAACTTGACCTTGTGAACCTTTAATTGATGCAGCAGAGGATGCAGGCATAGACGCGACAGTGATCGCTGCAACTAAAGCCACAATTTTCCGCATGACCAAACTCTAAATTAACCCTTGCAAAGCCTTATCCGACAGGACACTGACATCTGTCGTGAAAAGTTTTGGCACACTGTCCCCATGAGAAAAGTGGCGATAATCGCGCTTGTAGCGCTGCTTTCAGGCTGTGCGCAAAGCCCAGTTGCCAGCACCTACACAATTTCTCAGGATGATGTGAGATCGATTTCACTTAATGTACCAACTACCTTTACCGCACAACGTGTCGTCGTGCTAGCAAATGGCGTTGCCGAGATCATTCAATCCTTAAATGGCCAATCAATCATTGTTGGTCGAGATATTTCAAGTAGCGAAGATTCATTAAGCGAGATTCCAATAGTGACATCAGGTCATCAAGTCCTACCTGAAAAAGTCATTTCCTTAAATCCCGATCTAGTCATCATTGATGCATCAACCGGTCCAAAGGCAGCGATCGAAACCATTAAGGCTGCTGGCATCAGAGTTGTTGAAACACCTGAAAGTTGGAGTTTGCAGGATCTACCAGCAAAGGTGCGTGCAGTTGGTCGGGCAATTGGTGCGGTTGATCAAGCAGAGCTCCTTGTTCAGCAACTTAATCAATCGCTGCAAACTTCAACCATCAACAATGCGCCACGCGTGGCATTTTTATACTTGCGAGGTACATCCTCAATTTACTTAATCGGTGGCCCAGGATCTGGTGCGGACTCATTGCTTGATGCAATTGGCGCAGTCGATGTTGGTGCGCAAAATCTAGATCGACCTTTTAATACCTTAACCGCCGAAAGTCTGGCCGCGCTTAACCCCGATGTCATTGTGGTGATGAGCAAGGGCTTGGAATCAGTGGGTGGAATCCAAGGACTTTTGAAGCTTCCAGGAGTTGCACAAACTAACGCGGGTAAAAACTCAGCGGTGATCGATGTTGATGATTCCTTGTTGCTTTCCTTTGGCCCTCGAACTCCATCATTAATAGAAGCTCTCGCTACCGCATTCAGTAAGGTGGCTCCGTGAAAAAGTGGCTTCCGGCGGTACTTCTTGCAGGGGCTTTCCTTATCTCTTTATATGTGGGTGCAACTCAGATCGATAACTTTTGGTCTGCGGTAGTAAATCCAGGTAGCAATGAGATCTTGTGGCAGATCAGATTTCCACGCGTAACCGCTGCGGTAATTGTTGGTGCCGCCCTTGGAGTCGCGGGTTTATTGGCACAAGGTGCCTGCAATAACGCGGTTGCCGAACCTGCAATTCTTGGAACTGCAGCCGGTGCCTCTTTTGGTGCGGTTCTTGCAATTAGTTCTGGCTTGGTCGAAGTTGGCACGATCGGCGCCATCGCCTGCGGAACTATTGGTGCGCTCTTAACAACATCGTTGACTTTCAAGTTGGCAGCGATCCGTGGTGCGTTGTCATCCTTTGCCTTGATCATCGTAGGAATCGCAGTATCTGCGATCTTTACATCATTAGTCGGAATCGCATCGGCCATGGTTTCACGTGCCGATGCACGTTCAATTTCATTTTGGAGCCTTGGTTCACTTGCACTAGTTACTTCGGACAACTTGATCGGCATTGCGATCACAACGGTGATGGGCGTTGTAATCGCCTGGAAGATTGCACCTTCCTTGGATCGTCTTTCTTTGGGGGATGCAACCGCGTTTCACTTAGGAGTCAATGTTGCCCGCATTCGTTTGGTTGCCTTGATCGCCCTATCTATCTTGGCAGGCGGTGCGGTCAGCACCGTGGGATCAATCGCTTTTATTGGACTAGCGGCACCACATATTGCACGATTTGTATATGGACCTTCACATCGCAAGCTAGTCACCCACAGCGCAGTGATTGGTGCACTTATTGTCGTAATCGCCGACACCTTGTCGAGAACCATTGCACAACCTAATGAATTACCAATTGGCTTAGCCACCGCCTTATTAGGTGCCCCAGTCTTGATTGCGTTAGTTGCTTTCAATAACAATGTTTGGAGAACTCAATGATCACCATTGATGAGATCACCATTGTTCGCGATGGCCGCGAGATTATTTACGATTATTCAGAACAAATTCCTGCAGGATCAATCACCGTCATTGTTGGTCCCAACGGCTGCGGAAAATCAACGCTCTTGGCGGCAATTGCGGGGGATATCGCACCGGATAAGGGAACAATCACTATTGATGAGAACCATCCGATATTGACCTCTGCCAGCACTTTGGCAACTCTCCGTGCGATGGCGATTCAAAATCAAAGTTTTACTTTGGGTTTTACGGTTCGTGAAATTGTGCAGATGGGTGGAGACCCAGATGAAGTTCTTGAAGCTTTGGGCCTGACCGAGATTGCAGATCGTTTAGTAACAACCTTGTCTGGGGGCGAATCTCAGCGTGTAGCAATCGCTCAAGCTATTGCTCAGAGAACACCGGTTTTGTTGTTGGATGAACCTTTAGCTGCGCAAGATATTTATAGTCGCAAGAAGATCATCGCCTTATTGCAACAACTTGCTGACAGCGGAACCACCGTAGTCGTCGTGGCGCACAGCACCGAAACCGAGTTAACGTGGGCCGATAAAGTTATTAAGCAGTTCCACTAACGCCGGCCAGGATTTTCCAAAGCTGGGATGAAGCGGAAGTTCATTAACCTTTTCAATATCTACCCAACGAACCTCGTGGGATTCATCATTGACTTCGTGGGCAATTAATCCATCCGATGCTCGTGCAATAACGGTTTCGTACTTCCAATCACCATGATCATCGATAAAGGTGTGCAGGACAGTTAGTAGTCCAGTATCGATTCCAGTTTCTTCGATAGCTTCGCGAAAAGCTCCTTCAATCGTTGTTTCATGCGAATCACGCGCACCACCGGGAATTCCCCATGTGTCGCCGTTATGAACCCAGGGTGCGCGATGCTGCAAAAGGATTTCGTGACCGCGAATTATTAAGATTCCAGCTGCGCCATTGAGGCCCCAGTGTTTATTTCCGCAGGCGCATTCAACCCAACCATCACCATCGCGCGCTGTCATGTTCG
>CAYNYE010000053.1:0-6500 GCA_964401345.1 uncultured Candidatus Planktophila sp. | reverse complement strand
CATCAATAACAATCGGTAGATATGAATACTCACGAGCCTTGCCTCCATGCTTGCCCGGAATCAACGCTTTACCGGAGCGCCCTGCAGCCATCAAGGCCTCGATCTTCAAGGGTTCATCCAGTGAATCAATCATTGATTGAAGATCGTTTTGTAGATTTATTAGCAAAGTTCGTAGCTCACCTCGGTTGGAGTAAATAATCTCCTTCCATAAGGTCTCATCCGACCCCGCAATTCGGGTGGTGTCGCGTAGGCCCTGCCCAGCTAGCTCCATCCACTCACCTGGCGTTCCAGCCAACTGCTTGGCGAGCAGTGAGGCTGCGATCTGTGGCATGTGCGAGATCTTTGCCACCGCTTGGTCATGATCTTTAGGGGATAACTGGATAGAGGTCGCACCCAATTTCCCGATTAACTCTTCAACCATTGCTCGTGAGTCATGTGCACAATCGGTGCTAGGCGTAACTATCCAACTGCGCCCCTGGAAAAGATCGGCCCGTGCAGCCCCCGCGCCGCCTATTTCACGGCCTGCCATGGGATGGGTGGGGACAAATCGAGTAGAAAGCCCTGAAACTGTCTCAACCTCTAGTACAACATCACCCTTAACGCTACCAACATCCATAAATGTCGACTGTGGGTTTAGTAAAAACTCTTCCTTAATGACCAGTGGAAGACGGGAGGTAGGCAGCGCAAAGATCACTAGATCTGGTTGGGTAACCTGGGCTCCCCCGACGAGATCCATCGCTAAGGCTTGGCTATCTGAATCGGAGTCAACCATCTCGACCTTGACTCCTGATTGCACAAGACCCAATCCGATCGAGGTTCCAATCAGGCCGGCACCTACTATTCGAACAGTTGTAAGCATTACTGAGCTATATCTCGGCGTAAAACGGCGGCGCCATGGAGATAAATATGGCTAATCTGATCAGCGCTCTTGGCGGTTTCCACATGTAGCATCGCTCGAATTGTGCGATCAAGGGCTCCAGGAACATCAACTTCCACCGAACCGATCAATGGGACATTGGCAAAACCCATCTCACGACACGCAGCTGCAGGAAAGGCGGCGTTGAGATCTACCGTGGAGGTGAAAAAAACGGAGATGACATCGGTCGGAACAAGCTGATTTGCCTCCAGGATCGCGGAGATCAACTCTTGGACTCCTGCCGCTATGTCGGTAGCGGTATTACCCGGTACCTGAATAGCTCCTCGGATTGCTCGCAAACTCATGGGATAAGGGTACCTTTCCTCACCATATTTGGTGTGTATTTAAAACTATATAAGTCGATAAAACCTTTTAACACTTAAACCTGATTACTACTTTTTCTTCAATTTCCAGAGTTTCCATCTGCGGCAAGCGTTCTCACTTAAAAATCGATAAAGAGATACAGAATGCCCTTCGTGAGCACGGCAATTATCGATAAATAACTATTATTGTCGATTATTATCTATAAAACGATAAAAGGTTAAAGGCCTTAAAATCGACTTATAGTAAAGCCGTTAAATATCTAAAGCTTTTCGTAGATTCATTAACTCTGTGTCATTGAGGTCACGCCAACGTCCTTCAGGGGTATCTCCCAAGGAGATTGGGCCGAACTTGGTTCTGATCAGACGAAGAACATCTACCCCCACCGCCTCCATCAGGCGACGGATAATGTGATAGCGACCTTCATGGATCGACACCTCAATCCATCGAGGAGACAGCTGCTTAAAGGTAAGAACTCGACCCATGCCATCTTCGAGCTCGACACCCTTAAGGAGCACCTTGTCCACGCCAGTTGGCAGTACCCCATCAAATTCGATGATGTAGGTTTTTTCCAGGCCAAAGGATGGGTGTGTAGCGCGGAAGGTCAAATCCCCATCATTTGTAAGGAGAATTAAGCCTTCAGAATCCTTATCAAGACGCCCCACATGGAACAAACGCTCCTTGCGAAGATCGATGAAATCATCCAGGGAAGGGCGGCCTTCCGGGTCAAACATCGTAGACAAAACACCTTTTGGTTTATGAAGTGCAAGATAAGACTTAGTCAAAGTTCTAGTAATTGTCTCACCATCAACCATTACTTGATCTTTTTCGGGGTCGAATTTGCTGCCCATCTCCCGAACAGTGATTCCATTGACGGTCACTCGACCAGATTCGATTAATTCATCCGCACCGCGACGGCTTGTGATTCCAGCATCTGCGATGATCTTGTTAAGCCTCATTTGGGCCATGGCTATCCTCCCGACAGTCAGGAGGTAAGGGTAGCGGAAACTCTAGTCGGTTAGCGAATCGAGGATCTCATCCAGGCCATCTAGATCTGGAAGGTATGGAGCAAGGGCTGGAAGATCCTCTAAGGAGTTCAATCCGAGTCGCTCCAGGAAGTAGCTGGTCGTCTTGTAGAGGATCGCACCGGTCTCGTGTTCAAGACCCGACTCCTCCACTAATCCTCGAGTAATCAGCGTCTTCATAACCGCCTCAACATTTACTCCGCGGATCGCGGATACACGGGCGCGAGAGACCGGCTGTCGGTAAGCGATAACTGAGAGGGTTTCAAGGGCAGCTTGAGCCGATAGCTCGGTCGGCTATAACAGCGCCATCCCCCATTGATCTTGCGGAGCATAAAGCCGCGCTCCTCGTATGAGCCTTCAAGGGCGGTTAGGGCGGCCTCGATCTCTTCGACTGGACGTTCTAGAACCTGAGCCAGAATCACCTCGGTAACCGGCTCATCAACAACCATGAGGATCGCCTCGATAGAACGTTCAACTTCTACATTAGACATTTTCGCCACTTTCTGTCGAGTCTTCCATCTCTAAAACCACGGGTATATCAAACTCATCGGTGATCTCAACCTCGCCCTCGAGGCTTCCGGTCCAGCTGATGTGAAGTTCGCCCAGTGCGACCACCTGATCAAAACGTAAAACCCCTTGGCGGTAGAGATCGAGAAGGGCCAAGAAGCGGGCAACCACCACAAGGGTGCTGTCCGCATCTGAGATCAAGTTTCTAAAGCTCAGCGACTTCGAGTGGCGAAGTGCCTCAACCACCCTCTTGGACTCCTCTGTGACGCTCACAAGGGGCATGTGGAGGTGTTCAACAGCCACGACAGGTGAAACCTTAGGGGTCAAGACACGCTCGGCGATGGCGGCAAAGCGCTGCGCTCCAACACCGATCAAGACCTCGGGCAGCAAGCTAGCTAAGGCTGGATCCAAGGCGACTACACGTGGGAAGGATTTATCGGCGGCAAGGATGCGCTCACTAAAGGTTGCGGCGATCTCCTTGAAGGCTCGGTACTGAAGTAGACGTGCGAACAAGAGGTCACGGGCCTCAAGGAGCGCTAGATCCTCTTCATCCTCAACCTCACCAGTTGGAAGCAACCTCGCCGCCTTGAGATCAAGCAGGGTGGCAGCCACGACTAGGAACTCGGTGGCCTGATCTAGATCCCAGCCCTCTCCCGATGCTTCAAGGGCGCGAATAAAGGAGATGAACTCATCGGTCACGATGCTGAGCGCGACCTCGGTGACATCCATCTTGTGACGTGAGATCAGCTGTAGAAGGAGATCAAAGGGGCCATCAAAGTTGGAGAGGTGTACGGAGAAGCCCCCCGAGGATGCGTTTACATCAACGCCCTCGTCGACCGCCGTAGCTCCTGCTAAATCCATGGGGGCACCTTACTTCACGCTTGCCTGTTTTATGTGTAGCGCCTAGGCTCTTTGCTATATCAGGAAAGAGGTTTGAAGATTGAACGCTAAATCGACAATTGCAGAGGATGTTGCAACGACATCAACCCTGCTCGGCAAGGTTGCCAAAAGCTTTCCTACACCTGCGGCATTGGCAGAGCATGGCAATGCAAAGGTCATCTCTATCTTCAACCAAAAGGGTGGCGTTGGTAAAACAACAAGCACCATCAACCTAGGTGCTGCTCTTGCGGAGATGGGACGTCGCGTTTTGCTCGTCGACTTCGATCCTCAAGGCGGTTTATCACTAGGACTTGGCGTTAACGCTCACTCGCTTCCATTAGAACAAACCGTTTACTACGCGTTAATGACACCAACAGCAAATGTTGATGAAATTGTTTTGAAGTCATCGGTACCAGGTTTGGATTTTCTACCTGCAAACCGTGACTTAGGTACCGCTGAAACAACCCTTGGTGCTGAAATTGGTGGACAACAATATTTGAAGCGCGCCTTAGCCCCGCTTCGCGATTACTACGATGTCATTTTGATTGATTGCCAGCCAACCATGGGTCAACTCACCATTAACGCGCTGGTTGCTTCACATGAAGTCATCGTTCCAATGCAATGTGAATACTTTGCTCTACATGGTTTCATCGAGTTGAAGGGCAATTTGGATAAGGTTAAAACCTTCCTAAATCCTGAACTTCGTTTAATTGGAATTCTTGCAACTATGTACGACAAGAAAACCTCTCATAACCGTCAGGTGCTTGAAAGAATTCTTGAACAATTTCCTGATGATGTCTTCGAAACAATCATTGCAAAGACAATCCGTTTTCCCGAAACAACAGTTGTCGGTGAACCAATCACTACATATGCAACATCTTCCGGTGGCGCAGCTTCATACCGTCGCCTAGCAAGAGAACTAATCGCCAGAGGAGGCGCACGATGACACGTAGAGCAAACCTTCCAGGTGCAGATGAACTATTTCGTTCAACGGCTCCAGCACTAAGCGCAGTACCTGCGCAACCAGCCAATGAGGTTGCAGCACCATTAGTTCCACCAGCCATCGCTACTCCAAAGGCGCCATCATCCAAGAAGGGCGTTCGCACAATTGCACGTCGTCGCGTAACAACTGTTGACCGCTCCCCTTCAGGACGTGAACGTCATGATGAAAAAATCACTGTGTACTTATCTCCAGATGAGTTATTTGATCTTGATCAAGCGCGTTTACAGTTACGTGGAGATCTTGGTTTAGCTGTTGACCGTGGTCGTATCGTCCGTGAATCAATCGCTGTGATCATTGCAGATCTTGAGGCCAAGGGAGATCAAAGTATCTTGGCCCGTCGACTCCGCGGACAGTAATACTTTATTTGGCGCGTGGATGTGCCATTGAATAACTCTCGCGAACTTTGTCGATAGTTATCAAGGTGTAAATCTGGGTTGTTGTGACAGAGGCATGACCTAATAGCTCTTGAACAACGCGAATGTCGGCTCCCCCATCTAGAAGATGCGTGGCGTATGAGTGCCTGAATACATGTGGGGAAACATGTTCGGTTACTCCAGCATTTTTGGCCGAATCTAAAACCATTTGCCACGCAGATTGACGTGAAATTCTTCCTCCACGAGAATTGAGAAAAAGTGCAGGATTATTCTTGGGATTCTTGGCTAATAATCCAGGGCGAATTCGCACGCAATAATCGTTGATTGCCTTGGTTGCAAATGAACCTAGCGGAACAATTCTTTCCTTGGATCCTTTGCCTCGCAGCTTTAATGTTGTTATCTCTCCATCGGGAGTTTTCGCAACACTGAGATCGTTCAGGTTAATTCCAATTAATTCGCTAACTCGAGCGCCGCTGCTATAGAGCAATTCCAACATTGCTTGATCTCGTAGAGTTATTGGATCACTTTCGCGATAAGAAACTTCAATCATAGAAAGTATCTGCGCGATAGTAAGCGCTTTGGGCAATCTTCGAGCGGACTTACTCGGCGCAATTTCAAGGGTTGGATCATTGAGTCCGTATTCGAGCTGTAAATGTTTAAAAAAGGATCGCAGCGTTGAATCTACGCGATTGATGGATGCTACAGAAAGCTTTACCTCGCGCAAGGAAGATTCAAAATCACTGATAGTTGCTGGCGAAACCTCGTGCAACGCAGTTCCACCCAGAAAGCTCTGGAACTTTGTTAAGTCTCTCCGATACGCCGCAATTGAGTTTGCCGCTAATCCTCTTTCAATCTGAAGATGATTGATGAAGGATGAAGCAGCTAGTTCAAAGCTGGGTGCTGGCGTAACCATGCGCTTCTGCTACGGCGGAGTAATAGATCTTTCCGTCATGCACATTTAAGCCCTTAGCCAAGTTCTTATCCTTCGCGCATGCCGCTTCCCAGCCATGATTTGCCAAAGACAAAGCGAATGGAAGAGTGGCGTTGGTGAGTGCATATGTTGAAGCTACTGGAACAGCACCTGGCATGTTTGCAACGCAGTAGAAAACAGAGTTGTGGACTGTGTATGTCGGTTCAGCATGTGTTGTTGGCTTCGAATCCTCAAAACAACCACCCTGGTCAATGGCGATATCAACTAAAACCGAACCGCTCTTCATCTGAGCCACTAGTGCGTTAGAAACTAATTTAGGTGCTTTTGCTCCATGAACCAGCACCGCTCCAACAACTAGATCTGCTTGCTTTACTTCGCGCTCTATTGCGTGCTTGGAGGCCACTAGCGTTTTGATCCGTCCGCCGTAAATAGTGTCAATGTATTGCAAACGATTAATGGAGCGATCAAAGACGGTTACATCCGCGCCCATACCAACAGCTATAACCGCTGCATTAAGACCCGCAACTCCGCCACCGATAACAAC
>CAYNYE010000052.1:0-6567 GCA_964401345.1 uncultured Candidatus Planktophila sp. | reverse complement strand
GGTCCACCGATTGACACCTTGTTACCTTCAAAGAGGAACTCACCCGCTTCAGGTGTGTAGATACCTGCAATGCACTTGATAAGCGTGCTCTTACCTGCGCCGTTATCACCAACTAGCGCGGTTACCTGGCCAGCATGAACATCGAAGTTCACATCTTTAAGTACATGAACGGGTCCGAAGGATTTATTGACCCCTCTTAAGGACAGAAGCGGTGTTGTCATGAACTCCCTGTTTCTTTGCTATGCGATTGGTTCTCTTGAGAATTATTGAATTAAAGAAGTTGCGGCTCGGAGTATGCACGCCGAGCCGCAACCTATTCTTATTTCTGCTTTATCTGACGGAGATTAAAGACCGTTAGCTACGCAGATCTCTTCGATTCCTTCGCAAACTGCTTCGCGAGTCTGGAATCCATCAGCAATAACGTCCTTGACGTTTGCCTTTGTGATACCAACTGGAACCAATAGAACAGAAGGAACATCTACTGAACCGTTGTTAACTGATCCTGTAGCTGTTGTTGCTTCTTCGCCGCGTAGAAGTGCGATAGCAAGAGTTGCTGCGCCTTCTGCTTCAGCCTTGATTGCCTTGTAAACAGTGTTTGACATGTCTCCTGTAAGGATTGCGCGCAATCCATCAACAGTTGCATCCTGACCAGATACACAGACCTTGCCGTTTAGCTTGTTCTTCTTGAGAACAGCGATTGCTGCAAGTCCAAGACCTTCGTTAGCTGAAACAACTGCATCAAGCTTTCCGCCAGCCTTTGAAAGCTGCTGTTCGAAAATTACTCCACCCTTTGCGTTATCCCAGTCTGGGACAGCTTGGTCATCAACAAGTGTGTAGTTCTTTGAATCGATCAAAGGACGTAGTACTGAGTCGTAACCAGCCTTGAATAGAGTTGCGTTGTTATCTGTTGGTGAACCGTTCAAGTAAACGATACGTGCATTTGTCTTTCCTGCTGCATCGAGGCAAGCCTTGATGCCTTCACCCTGTAGACGACCAACTGCTTCGTTGTCGAATGAAACGTAGTATGAAGCTGAACCATTAAGTGTTAGACGGTCGTAGTCGATTGTCTTTACACCCTGTGCTGCAGCCTTGTCCTGAACAGCCTTAGCTGAATCTGAATCTAGGTTTACAAGGATAAGAACCTTTGCACCAGCTGTAAGCATCTGGTCTGCAATTGTTGCGAATTGTTCCTTGTCGCCGTTTGCGTTTTGAATATCAACCTTAACTCCGGCTGCATCAAACGCTGCTTGTAGGAATCCGCGGTCAGCAGTTTCCCAACGGTTTGATGATGCTGCATCAGGAAGGATCACACCGACGAAACCGTCAGCTGAATCTGATGAGCTTGAGCAACCTGTTAGTACGAGAGCGAAAACAGCGACTAGTGCTGTTAGCGCGTAGCGAAGCTTCTTCATATATCGAACCTTTCAAAGGTGTCTTGCCCCTGGCCGAGCTATTCGGCCAGATGTGGAGGGCACAACGTGACTAAAAAGTAGTCCGATAGCCCTAAAAGGTCACTAGATTTGCTCAGAAATCTCACCCCTTTATCTAACGATTAGATAACGCCCATGCGCGTGCGCGATAACCTTGGCCAATGTCCACACAGGTAGAACAGCTTGAGGCCGCCCTTAAGGCAGCTATCGGCCGCGCCCTGGACTCAGGCTCCCTGACGGGAACCGCCCCCGATGCAATAAAGCTAGAACGTCCAAAGGATCGTTCGCATGGTGACTATGCATCTTCTATTGCACTGCAACTGGCAAAGCCTGCAGGGATGAACCCACGCGAGGTCGCACAGATAATTGCTGATCAATTACATGGTGTTGATGGAATTTCAAAGGTAGATATTGCAGGTCCTGGATTCATTAACATCACTTTGAATCGTGCAAGCCAAGCTGCGCTAGTCGAAACAATTCTGAAGGCAACAAAGGATTACGGAAAAGGAAGCGCGCTCGCCGGGGTCAAGATCAATCTTGAATTCATTAGCGCAA
The DNA here is from genome assembly GCA_964401345.1 of uncultured Candidatus Planktophila sp. Classification (GTDB taxonomy): domain Bacteria; phylum Actinomycetota; class Actinomycetes; order Nanopelagicales; family Nanopelagicaceae; genus Planktophila. The sequence continues at coordinate 4,582 of CAYNYE010000052.1, read as the reverse complement.
ATCCAACTGGACCATTGCACCTTGGGCACACACGTTGGGCTGCTGTTGGTGATGCACTAGGTCGAGTTCTCTCTGCAGCTGGCGCGCAAGTAACCCGCGAGTTTTACATTAACGATCGCGGAAACCAGATGGATTACTTTGGTCAATCCGTTGAGGCGGTTGCACTTGGAAATCCGGTCCCAGAAAATGGTTACCAAGGCGATTACATTAAGGATTTAGCAACAGAAGTTGTTGCGCACAATCCAGCGATCAAGGATTTACCTGAAGCCGAGCGCGTTGTCGCTTTCCGTGAAGCGGCCTATCAATTGCAGCTCAAGGACCAACAGCGAGTACTAGATACTTTCAATACACATTTTGATGTTTGGTTTTCAGAGCGCTCTTTACATGAACAAGGTTCAGTTGAACGCGGTATGGAAAAGCTACGTGCCCAAGGCCATGTGTTTGAGGTAGATGGTGCGGTTTGGCTTCGTACAACTGATTTTGGTGATGATAAAGATCGTGTAATGACCAAGAGCGATGGCTCACTTACTTACTTTGCTTCAGATACCGCGTACTACATCAATAAACGTGATCGTGGCTTTGATATTTGTATTTATATGTTGGGTGCAGATCACCATGGATACATCGGCCGTTTAAAGGCAACCGCTGCATGTGCCGGCGATGATCCTGAATACAACATCCATGTCTTGATCGGTCAACTAGTAAAGATTATGGAAGGTGGCGAGGAAGTAACGCTTTCTAAGCGCGCTGGAACAATCATTACCCTTGAAGAGTTAGTAGAAAAAGTAGGCGTTGATGCAGCCCGCTACACATTGATTCGCTACCCAGTTGATACTCCAATGATTATGGATATCGATGTGTTGAAGCGAAACACAAATGAGAACCCGGTCTATTACGTTCAGTATGCACATGCGCGTATCGCTGCGGTCTTGCGTAATGCTAAAGAGCTAGGTGCATCGCTAGAGCTGAAGGATTTTGATCCATCGCAACTAGTTCATGACCGTGAAAATGAACTGTTGGGCGCGCTTGCCGAATTCCCACGCGTTGTCGCAACCGCTGCACAGCTACGCGAACCACATCGCATTGCACGTTACCTCGAAGAACTTGCTGGCACCTATCACGGCTTCTACAACGATTGCCGGGTGCTTCCGATGGGTGAAGAAAAATTAACTGCGATTCACACCGCACGTCTATTACTGTGTACTGCAACTAAGCAGGTTATTAGTAATGGACTTGATCTGTTGGGTGTTAGCGCACCGGAGAGGATGTAACTCATGTGGTCATCTTCTGTAACGACTGGCGCTGAGCTTTCAATCGCAGGAATTTCAGCTAAAGATTTAGCGAAAGAGTTTGGAACACCAACATTTTTTATTGATGAAGCGGATTTTCGCGCACGAGCATTGGCTTGGAATGATGCGTTGAAAGAGGCCTTTGGCGATAAAGCAGGCACTGTGTATTACGCATCTAAGGCTTTTTCCTGCACTGAAGTTGCGCGTTGGATTAAAGATTTAGGTATCGGTATCGATGTAAGCACAGGCGGAGAAATGGCTGTAGCCCTTGCAGGCGGCATAGATCCAAAGAAGATTGAGGTTCATGGCAATAACAAATCAGTTGCCGAGATCGAAAAAGCGATCAGCGTTGGAGTAGAAACAATTGTCATTGACTCTATGTACGAGATCGATCGTGTTGCAGCCGCTGCAGCCAAGGCAGGAAAGGTGCAGCGCATTCTTTTGCGTCTCACCCCTGGTATCGAAGCCCATACCCACGAATCAATCGCAACCGCCCATGAAGATGTGAAGTTTGGTTTCTCAATCGCGAGTGGTGCAGCGTGGTCTGCAATTACTGCGGTGCACAACCAACCATCTTTAGAACTTCGTGGTTTTCATGCCCACATTGGTTCACAAATCTTTGGCTTTGAATCCTTTGAAATCTTGGCAGAGCGCTTTGTTACCTTCTTGGCAAAATACCGTGATGAGTTTAAGAAAGAGTTACCAGAGTTAGATCTTGGTGGGGGATATGGAATTGCTTATCTTGAAAGCGATGTAACCGTTGTTCCACGTGATGCGATGCAAGCTCTGGCTAATGCGGTAAAGAAGCACTGCGCTACATTTAATCTGCAGATTCCAACTGTTTCGATTGAACCAGGTCGAGCAATTGTTGGACCAACAATGTTTACCTTGTACGAAGTTGGAACAGTTAAAGATGTGACATTAGAAAATGGCACACATCGTCGTTACATTTCAGTTGATGGCGGTATGAGCGACAACATTCGCCCATCACTTTACGGAGCCGAGTACACAGCTATTCTTGCTAATCGAACCAGCACCGCGGTAAAGACATCTAGCCGCTTGGTCGGAAAGCATTGCGAAACCGGTGACATCATTATTCGCGAAATTGATTTGCCTGAAGACATTGTGCCGGGGGACTTATTAGCTGTTCCAGCAACCGGTGCTTATGGACGCAGCATGGCGAGCAACTACAACCATGTGCCTCGTCCATCAGTTGTTGCAGTAAAGGATGGAAAAGCTCGCGTAATTGTTCGCCGAGAGAGTATTGAAGATCTTTTAGCGTTGGATATTTAACGCCGTTTAACCCATCTGTGAAAGAATAAGCCCATGAACTCGGGCGCTAAGCAACTATCGATTGGCATGCTCGGCTGCGGCGTTGTGGGCAGCCAGGTCGCCCGCCTGCTTCAGGATGATGAGCAAGAGCTATCCGAGCGCTCAGGTGCGGTTCTTAGACTCGCAAAGGTTGGCGTTCGTACCGCTGGTCCACGCGAAGGCGTTGATCCATCGCTCATCACAACTGATCTTCATTCAATTGTTTCTGATCCCACTATCAACATCATTATTGAAGTTATGGGCGGTATCGAACCTGCAAAGAGTTTGATTTTAGAAGCGATTAAGAATGGCAAATCGGTCATCACCGCAAACAAAGCTTTACTTGCAACTCATGGACATGAACTCTTTAACGCAGCAGATGCCGCCAAAGTTGATTTGTATTACGAAGCAGCTGTAGCTGGTGCGATTCCGATTATTCGTTCGATGCGCGAATCTCTTGCTGGAGATCAAATCACTCGCGTTATGGGAATTGTTAACGGCACAACAAATTACATTCTTACCAAGATGCATGAAGAGGGTCGCGCCTTTGATGAGGTATTAAAGGAAGCGCAAGCACTTGGTTATGCCGAAGCAGATCCAACCGCCGATGTTGAAGGACATGATGCTGCAGCCAAGGCCGCCTTACTTGCAAGCCTTGCATTCCACAGCACAGTAGTTATCGACGAGGTGTACTGCGAAGGTATCTCAAAGATTTCATCTGATGATGTTCAAGCCGCAAAATCCATGAACAGTGTGATCAAACTGCTGGCAATTGCCGAATTAACTATTAAAGATGAGATCTCAGTTCGCGTTCACCCAGTTATCCTGCCGGTTTCACACCCGCTGGCATCGGTTCGTAACGCCTTTAATGCGATTTATGTTGAATCAGAGGCTGCAGGTCAACTGATGTTCTACGGTCGCGGAGCAGGTGGCGCACCAACTGCGTCAGCGATCCTTGGAGATTTAGTTGCAGTGGCACGCCATGCTGCGTATTCAACTGTAGGTTATGGCGAATCTGATTACGCCGATCTTGATATTGCGCCAATCGGAGCAGTGAAATCACAGTTCTTTGTACGCCTACATGTAGCTGATAAATCAGGTGTTTTAGCCTCAATCGCGCAAACCTTTGCCAGTGAAAATGTATCGATCCAAACTGTTCGCCAAGCTGGATTAGGTGAGGATGCTGAATTGATCGTTGTGACTCACGCGGCATCTGAAGATGCTTTAGATGCATGTATTGAAAAGTTAAAGAAGATGGACATCGTAAGCAAGGTTGAAAGCGTTATTCGCGTCGAAGGAGCACAAAGCTAATGGCAATATTTCCTCGCAAGAAGGTCACTGGCGCACATCAGTGGCGGGGAGTTATCGAGGAGTATCGCGATCGTCTTCCAGTAAGTGCCAAGACCCCGATCGTTTCACTGCGCGAAGGTGGCACACCACTTATATATGCGTGCAACCTTTCCGAACTGCTTGGCAACAATGTGTGGATTAAGTACGAAGGTTTAAATCCAACTGGTTCTTTCAAAGATCGCGGAATGACGATGGCCATTTCTAAGGCCAAAGAAAAGGGGGCCACAACGGTTATGTGCGCCTCGACGGGAAATACTTCCGCCTCCGCCGCCGCCTATGCCGCCAAAAGTGGGCTTAAATGCGCTGTTCTCATCCCCGACGGTAATATTGCGTTAGGAAAATTGGCGCAAGCGATGATCCACAACGCCAAGGTGATTGCAATACGCGGTAATTTTGACGATGCGCTTAATCTTGTTAAAGCAATTACTGAAAAATACCCAATCGAATTGGTCAATTCCTTAAATCCATTTCGCATTGAAGGCCAAAAAACCGCAGCGTTTGAAATTTGCGACAGCTTAAGCGATGCGCCAGAATTTCACGCAATTCCCGTTGGAAATGCAGGAAATATTACGGCCTATTGGAAAGGATATACCGAATATAAATCCGCAGGAAAATCAAGAACTTTACCAAAA
>CAYNYE010000051.1:0-6569 GCA_964401345.1 uncultured Candidatus Planktophila sp. | reverse complement strand
CTATGAGTGATTTCCGTTCGGGCTTTGTAGCCATTGTTGGCCGCCCAAACGTTGGTAAATCAACCTTGATTAATGCTTTAGTCGGAAGCAAGATCGCAATCACTTCACATCATCCCAATACCACTCGAACAGCCATTCGCGGCATTGTTCATCGTCCCGAATTCCAAGCGGTACTCGTTGATACACCGGGTGTTCATAAGCCAAAAACTTTGTTGGGGCAGCGCTTGAATCAAGTTGTCGATCAAAGCATGGACTCGGTCGACATCGTCATTATGTGTATTCCGGCAGATGAAACATCTGGCGCAGGAGACAGCTTTATTGCTGCTGAAATTGCAAAGCATCCAAAGGCCAAGAAGTTTGCGGTAATCACAAAGACGGATTTGATTTCAAAGGAAAAGCTCGCGGTTCGCTTACTTGGCATCATGAAGATCGCCGAAGGTTTTGTTTGGGATGAGATCATTCCGGTATCTGCTGCGATTCATGATCAGGTAGATCTGCTGAATGAACTTATCGGAAAGAACCTTCCTGCCGGGCCTCAGTACTATCCAGAGGGCACAACGAGTGATCAAGCTATCGAGCAGTTGATCTGCGAATTTATTCGCGAAGCTGCGCTGCAAGATGTACGCGAAGAGCTTCCACATTCAATTGTTGTGACTATCGACGAGTTTGGCGAGCGGGAAGAAAAGGGTTCACGCCCATTCTTTGATGTTCATGCGACGATTCACGTCGAGCGTGATACCCAACGTGCGATCTTGTTAGGACACCAAGGTGCCCGTCTGAAGGAGATTGGAATCCGTGCACGTGCTGATATCGAGCGCGCACTTGCGGCAAAGATTTTCCTAGGACTTCACATCAAGGTTTCAAAAGAGTGGCAGAAGGATCCAAAACTGCTGGCAAAACTTGGCTTTGGTGAAAAAGCTTAACCAATTGCTTTTTCCTGGTTTTTTCTGCTTGCTAAGTAAGAGCCAACTAACACCAATGGCAAACCTACGATGATTCCAGCGGTTAATGGCTCACGCAAAATAATTACACCTAATACGACCGCCACCGCAGTATTTAAGTAAGTAACCAGCGAACCACGGGCAGGGCCGATCTCATCCATTAACTTGAAGAATAAGATGAAGGCAAAAGCGGTACTGAAGACACCAAGTGCAATTAATGAAAGCGCTGAATTCAGTGAAATACTCGAAGGCCATTGAGCGATTGCAACCGGTGCCCAGAAAATAGTCGTAAGCGCCATGGCAAGACCATTGATTGCAATTCCATCAACGAGCGGCAAGTTAGATGTCACCATGATGACCGCGTATGAGTAACCCATCGCAGCCAGAATCACCATCGCGATTGACAGTGGATCACTGGTTCCAGTCAAGCTTTCGATACCAACAACCAGAATCAATCCCACGAAACCAACAACGATTCCGATAATTCGCTTGAACTGCCAGACTGAATGATCGCCACGCAATGATGTGATGATGGTTGCAAAGATTGGAACCGTTGATACAAGTAAGCCCGCTAGTCCAGAGTTAATCTTTTGCTCAGCGGTTGTAATAAGGATCCAAGGACCGATCATCTCCATCAGTGCGTAGAAAGCGACAAATTTAAAACCTAATACCGCGCCTTTAAACTTCTTACGATACAAAGCAACGGGAATCAGAATTGATGCACCAATCAAGGTACGACCAGCAACAACAGCTGCAGGCGGAAAATCCTCGACCGCTACCTTCATTAATAGGTAGGGAATACCCCACAAAATACCGACCATGACAAAGTGGAACAGCGCTTTGCGACTCATCTAGCCAATCACCTTGCGATACAGATCCACGGTCAAAGCTGCAACGGCATCCCACCCAAATAGTTTTTGAGCTCGTGCACGACCTGCAGCCCCGTACTTCTTGAGCAAATCTGGTTGAGACATCAATCGTGTAATTGATTCAGTTAACGCCTTTTCAAATGGTGCAGCCTCGCCGTTGTAATCAACTAGCTCGCCAGTTTCCTTGTCAGCGACAACTTCTGGAATTCCACCTACTCGAGAGCCAAGAACTGCGGTTTCGCAGCCCATCGCCTCGAGATTAACGATTCCAAGGGGCTCGTAAATTGATGGACAAACAAATAGATCTGCCGCGGTTAGCATCGCGGTTAACTGATCATGCGGCAACATCTCCTTGATCCACCACACGTTGCTGCGAGTTGATTGAAGCTCGGCGATTAAGGCTGCAACTTCATTGCCGATTCCTTCTTCATCTGGGCTTCCTGCAGCCAAAACCAAACCAAATTCAGCTGGAACATCCATCCAAGCGCGCAGTAAATGAGCCAAACCTTTTTGACGGGTAATGCGTCCTACAAAGATCGCATAAGGCCCTGTAACACCAAAACTTTCTAGAACTGATGAATCATGGTTTGGTGCAAACTTGTTGGTGTCCACACCATTTCTGATTGTGACGACCTTTGCTGGATCGATTGCGGGGTAGGCCTTCAAAACATCTGCACGCATTCCATCACTTACAGCGATGATTGCACTTGCTGCTTCATAGGCGGTCTTTTCCGCCCACGAAGAGATTCGATAACCGCCACCAAGCTGTTCAGATTTCCAGGGGCGTAAAGGTTCTAGCGAGTGCGCACTTACGATGTGGGGGATCCCATGTTGAAGAGATGCAACATGGCCTGCCATGTTTGCATACCAAGTGTGTGAGTGAACAACATCTACATGACCGAGATGGGTAGCCATTTCAAGATCGATCGCTAAAGCTTGAACCGCTGGATTGGCATCAGCAAAACCAAGGGGCAGCGAGTAACCAAATGCATCATCGCGCTTTCCGCCAAAGCAGTGAACATCGACATGAACATCATTAATGGTGCGAAGGGCTTGCGTTAACTGGAGGACATGCACCCCAGCGCCACCATAAATGGCTGGTGGCCACTCTTTGGTAACGATTCCAACCTTTAACGCGGTCATATCTTTGAAAACCTCTTCCTTCGACAAGGGTGAAAGGCTATCGTTAAGACATGGCCAAACTGCAACTTCCGCTCAGCATTGTTCTTGCTGGTGGCGAAGGTAAGCGCTTAATGCCGCTTACCGCAGATCGCGCCAAGCCCGCAGTTCCTTTTGGTGGCTCATATCGTTTGATTGATTTTGTCTTATCTAATCTGGCAAATGCCAACATGCTCAAGATCGCAGTGTTGACTCAATACAAATCTCACTCTCTTGACCGTCACATAACAACAACGTGGCGCATGTCATCACTTCTCGGAAATTACATCACTCCAGTTCCAGCTCAGCAGCGTCTTGGACCACGTTGGTATACGGGTAGTGCTGATGCGATTTTGCAGAACTTCAATTTGATTCATGATGAAGATCCAAAGCATGTTTTGGTTTTTGGTGCAGACCACGTGTACCGAATGGATCCGATGCAGATGTTCCAGCAACATGTTGATACCGGTGCCGGTGTAACCGTTGCTGCAATTCGCATGCCGCGTTCTGAGGCACATGAATTCGGCGTAATCGAATTAGCCGATGATGGAATCACTATTAAGGCGTTCCATGAAAAGCCTGCTAACCCACCTGCAATGCCCGGTCATCCAGAGCTGTCATTGGTGTCAATGGGTAATTACATTTTTAAGCGCGACGTCATGGAAGAGGCGCTGATTCTAGATTCTGAAGATATTGAATCGCGCCATGATTTGGGTGGAAACATCATTCCATTCTTAACTTCTCAAGGTCAGGCGATGGTCTACGACTTTGCAAACAATGTCGTTCCTGGAGAAACTGAACGCGATAAGGGTTACTGGCGCGATGTAGGTTCTATTGATGCGTATTACGACGCACACATGGATCTTGTATCGGTTCACCCAATCTTTAATCTTTACAACCGAGATTGGCCATTGCTTACAAATCCACCATCACTTCCGCCTGCCAAGTTCAGTGAGGGGGGAGCAGCGCATGATTCAATCGTTGGTGCGGGCTCGATTGTTTCTGGTGGAATTTTGCATGGATCAGTAGTTTCTTACGATGTTTCAGTTGGAAAAGCAGCCATCGTCGAGGGCACGGTTTTGATGCCTAATGTGCGCATCGGCGAGAAAGCAATTATCCGTAAAGCGATTCTGGATAAGAGCGTGATCGTAGATCCAGGTGCACAAATCGGAGTTGATCTAGAGCGTGATCGTCAACGCTTCACTGTAAGCGAAGGCGGAATTGTTATTGTCGGTAAGGGTGTTCGCGTTACCGTCTAAGCTTTTTCAACTCTTGTGAAACAAAAGAAATCGCCTCATTTGATGCAGTTGTAATCTCGGGTGCCCTAAAGAATCCATGAATTACACCCGCAAACTCTTTATAGACAACTTCAACACCATCCCGAGCGAGTAGGTCTCGGTAATTCTCACCATCGCTTGTCAAAGGATCATACTGAGCGGTGATTAGAACAGTTGGTGGAGAATTTTCAAATGAGGTTGCTCGAGCTGGGCAGGCGTATGGATTGTCTGCATGACGTACATCTTGAATGTATTGATCCCAAAACCATTGCATGGCTTTGGTAGACAGGCCATACCCGCTGGCAAATCTGTCATAGCTTTGGGTTGAAAAATCCATATTTGTACATGGATACACCAGTAATTGTGAAGCTAGAGAAATTAGCTGCTCATCTCGACACCGCAGCGCAACGGCGGCCGCAAGATTTCCACCCGCGCTATCACCTCCGACTGAAATATTCTCAGGATCAATCCCAAGTTCAACCGCATTGCTTACGGCCCATTCAAGGGTTGCATAACAATCATTAAATGGTTCTGGAAATGGGTGCTCAGGAGCCTTTTGGTAGTTAACAGCGATGACAATGCTCTCGCTTTCCTTACTGAGCATCGATAAACACGGATTGAAAAGATCTATGAAACCAAGTGTCCAGCCACTTCCATGAAAGTAAATGATGCAGGGAAGATTCTTGGAATCATTCGGCCTAAATATTCGAATGTGAAGATCCGCGGTTGGTCCGGGAATATATTTATCGGTGATTGAGTGAATAGGCGCTAAATCTGCAGCAATTTTCATTTGAGCCTGCGCGAAACTTCGAGTCTGTGAAATCGGAATTTCCCATAACTCAGGCACATTCATCTCTGCCATCTCTCGTAGCAGCTTCACATATTCAGGGCGAAGGGTCATGACCAATCCTGCGTTTTATTCTTAAGCTCTTTATATCGCTGCATTACATCTGGTGTAGCCACAGATGAATGATGAGTAACCGCGCCTAAGTCCCAGGTTGGCATTTCTCCCAGCAAGGCCCACGCAGCTTGTTTAGCTGCACCGTTTGCAACGTATTCGCCTGCTGGAGGAACTAAAACTTCACGGCCAAACAATGCGCTGGCAATAACTGGAACCGCTGGATTCTTGGCTGCGCCACCAATTAACAAAATTCGATTAACGCCAACCCCTAATGCAACTAATGCATCTACGGCATCAGCCAACCCCGCAAGCATTCCTTCAACCATGGCGCGCGCAATATCTTCTTGATTTGAGTTGTTTAAGTTCATTCCTGCAAAAACACCTGTTGCTGTGGGGCGATTAGGTGTTCTTTCACCTTCAAAGTAGGGAAGAAGGGTTAAGCCATGTGCGCCAGATTGTGCGGCAAGTGCCAACTGTCCGACCTCATCATGGTTCTTTCCAAGTATTCGACATGCAGCATCCAAAATTCGCGCAGCGTTTAAGGTGCAGACCAAAGGCAAGTAACGACCTGTGGCATCGGCAAATCCTGCAACCGCACCTGATGGATCATGTGTTGGGGTTTCGGAGACTGCAAATGCGGTTCCGCTTGTTCCTAAGGAAACAATTACATCTCCTGGTTGTGCTTGTAAACCCAATGCAGCTCCGGCGTTATCGCCAGCACCTGCTGCAATGGGTATTCCTGACACAGTTGTTCCGCCAAATTTAGCTGGCTCAATAATTGTTGGAAGTCTTAACTCTTGATCATGACGAAGCGCTAAACGCACAATATCTTCGCGGTAATGGGATGTACTTGGATCAAAGTAGCCGGTACCTGATGCATCACTGCGATCGGTAAATAGTTTTGATAAATCCTTGCCACCTTGAAGCTGCCATGACAACCAATCATGCGGCAAGGCAATAGAAGCAACGCGTGATGCGTTATGCGGTTCATGATCTGCCATCCAACGAACCTTGGATGCGGTAAAGGATGCAACTAACTTAGAGCCAACTTTTCGAGCAATCTCTTCATCTCCGCCAACTTCGTGGTTGAGATCATCAGCTTCCTTGGACGAACGAGTGTCATTCCACAAGAGTGCTGGTCGAATAACTTCACCATCAGAATCCAGCGCAACCATTCCATGTTGCTGTCCTGCAATAGAAATAGCCTCAACATCATCTAATCCGCCCGCATCTTTAAAGGCGGTATGAATCGCTGTTAGCCAATGCGCTGGATCGACCTCAGTTCCATCGGGGTGGGAGGCGCGACCTTCGCGTACTAATTGGCCTGTATGGGCATCGCGAATAACAACCTTTACCGATTGGGTTGAAGAATCCACGCCGGCGATGAGTTGTCGATTAGCCATGGGGCAAGGCTAGACTGTGC